>JAKDMK010000072.1 GCA_030452365.1 Nitrococcus sp. | reverse complement strand
TTGAACCCCTTGTAACGCGGATCGCTCGCACCGACCAGGGCTTGCACCTCGCCGCTGTCGACGCTGACCACAACCACCGCCCCCTCGGTCCCCGCCAACCAATGCTCGGCCCGGCCGGCCAATCCCTCCTCCGCGGCATGCTGTACGGATGGAGCCAGGGTGGTAAAGATCAGCAGCCCCTCGGAGGTCAAATCCTCGTAGCGGTAATCTCGGCGCAGGTGGCGCTGGACCAGGTCCATGAATGCTGGATAAGCCGTGTCGCTGCTCGGCGGTCGAGGCACCACCCCGAGATCCCGCTGCTTGGCCCGTTGAACCGCGGCCCGTGAGGCGAATCCTTGCTCGAGCATGGCATCAAGCACCCGATTGCGGCGCGCCCGTGCACGATCCGGGTATTTGCGTGGATTGTAGTATGAGGGACCTCTGACCAACCCGACCAGAAGAGCCTGCTCTTCGAGGCGGAGCTGGCTGAGCGGTTTGTCGAAATAATACCGGCTCGCAAGACCAAAGCCATGAACCGCCCTGGCTCCGTCCTGCCCGAGATAGACTTCGTTGAGGTAGGCCTGCAGGATCTCGCGCTTGCTGTAGTGCAGCTCCAGCAGGATCGCCATGATCGCTTCATTGGACTTGCGCCACAAGGTGCGCTCGTTGCTGAGAAAATAGTTCTTCACCAGCTGCTGTGTCAGCGTGCTTCCGCCCTGCACCCACGCCCCGGCTCGGATATCGGCCACGATCGCACGACCAATACCCACCAGCGAAATGCCGTGATGCTGCAAGAACCGGCGATCCTCGATGGCGATCAGCGCCTCGACCAGCGGCTGCGGCACCTGCTCCAGGCGAACCAGGATGCGATCCTCGCGCTGGGCCGGGTAAATGTTCGCGATGTGCGCCGGGTCCAGACGGACCAGAGGCAATTCGCTGCCGTCTCGAACATTGCGCACGACCGCCACGCGGTTATTGTTGAAGCGTACGCGCAATATTCGCGAGCGCACCTCGCCGTCCCAGAATCGGAAGCTCCGGCTGTGGAGGGTGAAGGTATCGCCCTGACGCCTATAGGTGCCCGGCTGCTCAACATTGGTCGATTCACGGTAGTCCGCGGCCTGCAGCTCGAGTAGAAAATTCTGCGGACTCAGGCTCCCACCTGCATACAGCTCAAGCGGCCGCGCATACACCCGAGCCGGGACAGCCCAGCGCTTGCCTTCAAACTCGCTGACGATACGAAGGTTTAGCCAGTAGATATAGGCCCCGCCGACGGGTATCGAAAGCATTATCAGGAGAAGAACAAGGCGCCGCAACAACCGAGCGCCACGACTAGAACGCCTGCCGCGACTAGGGTTCTGCTTGCGAGTAGGCTGCTTGCGCGGACGCTTCGCCATGGCTCGGTGCCCGAAACGTTATCTAAGGCCTGACGCCGGGCCAATGCGATCGTTGGCGTCCCCAATTCACCAGTACGCCTGCAATACCCAGGGCGATGAAGCCCGCGAGACTCCACACAGGGATGGAGACCCCAAGCAATCGATCCACCTGCGCGCACTCACCGGAGCCCTGCAGCACCATCCGCACGGCATCCCAGAGTGGGAAAGTCTCAAGCATGTAGTCAAGACCCGGTCCACAGGCTGGGACCTGATCCGGGGGCAGTGACTGGATCCAGATATGGCGCCCCGCCAACGCACTGCCTGCGGCCGCGATGGCGAGCAGCATCACGGCATAAACCCGCGCCCCGTTGCGACGCGGTGCCTGTAAGCCGGCGCCGAGGAATGCGACTCCCAAAGCAAGAAATCCAACGCGCTGGAATACACACAGTGGACACGGCTCCAAACCTTGCTGAAACTGTAAGTAATAAGCAAATCCCAGCAACGTCAAACAGACGGCGAACCCAGACAGATTCAGGGGCCGACGCCAGCCGGCTAATTCTATAAGCATGATCTTCGTAACGTCGTCTGCCACACGGAATCCGCCAATATTACCAGAACTGGGCGCTCGACCCAGTTCGCAGGGCTTGCCCAGGCCTGATGAATTTCCATACGCTAGAGTATGGATGCAGGCGGGCCAAGCACGCGAGGGCTTGTTGCCATCCACCCATGGCGTCGCGTCGTGGGTGAATGTCAGCAGGCCCTAGAGGTACCTCTAGTGCAGTCCCTGCGTAACCTCCCCCAAGAGGAAGGAGAGTCTGGATGCTAGCTCTTTTGTGGCTGTTTGCATTCGCGGTATTGATCGGCATCCTTGCGTTCAATCGTGTGCCGCCGTGGCTCAACACAGCGGCAATTGCCGCTTATCTGGCACTGCTCAGCATTGCGGGAAACTATTCGTGGCGTTGGAACGCGCTCGTTTGGGTGATTTTCCTGGCAATCGCAATTCCCCTCAATGTGCCCAGGCTGCGCCGCTGGGTCCTCACCGAACGCCTGTTCACTCGCTTCCAGAGCACGCTACCGAGCTTATCAGATACCGAAGCCACCGCATTGGAGGCCGGCACAACCTGGTGGGACGCCGATTTGTTCACCGGCCGACCCAACTGGGAGAAGCTGTTGGCCTACCAGGTATCCACACTGTCCGAGGAGGAGCAAGCCTTTCTCAATGGCCCAGTGGAGGAGCTTTGCCGCATGGTGGACGATTGGGATGTCACTCATAACCGCCTTGATCTACCGCCGCATGCCTGGCAATTCCTCAGGCGACAAGGCTTATTCGGGCTGATCATTCCCAAGAAGTATGGCGGCAAGGGCTTCTCCGCACTGGCGCACTCTGAAATCACCATGAAGCTCGCCAGCCACTGCACAGATCTGGGCTCCACGGTCATGGTCCCAAATTCGCTGGGACCGGCCGAGCTGCTCCTACGCTACGGTACCGAGCAACAGCGCGACTATTATCTCCCGCGCCTGGCACGTGGCGAGGACATTCCCTGCTTTGCCCTGACCGGCCCGGAAGCAGGTTCCGATGCAGGTTCGATTGCGGATACGGGTATCGTCTGCACGGGGAATTGGAACGGTCAGGAGACCATCGGCCTGCGTTTGAATTGGGAAAAACGCTACATTACGCTTGGCCCGGTGGCGACTCTGCTCGGCCTCGCCTTCAAGGCGTATGACCCGGATGGCCTTCTGGGCAAACAAGAAGAGCTCGGCATTACCCTGGCCCTTATCCCTACGGACACGCCTGGTGTGGAGATCGGCCGACGGCATTTTCCACTCAACGCCGCGTTCATGAATGGCCCCAATCGTGGTCGTGATGTATTCATTCCGCTCGATTGGATCATTGGCGGCCAAGAGCGCATCGGTCAGGGTTGGACCATGCTCATGAACTGCCTGGCTGTAGGCCGCTCTATTTCGCTGCCATCTGGCGGGACCGCACTGGCCAAAAAAGCGGCCCTCACGATCGGCGCATATTGCCGCATCCGCCGACAGTTTCAGCTCCCGATTGGTGAGTTCGAGGGGGTCCAAGAGGCGCTCGCGCGGATCGGTGGCAATACCTACGTGATGGATGCCGCACGTACGTTAACGGTGAGCGCCATCGACCAGGGGGAAGAGCCGGCCGTCCTCTCCGCTGTGGTCAAATATCACCTGACCGAGCGCATGCGTTCATGCATCAACGACGCAATGGATATCCTTGGCGGCAAGGGCATTTGCTTGGGGCCGAACAACACTATCGGTCGCGCCTACCAGACAACGCCGATCAGCATCACCGTGGAAGGTAGCAACATCCTCACCCGTAATATGATGATCTTCGGCCAGGGCGCGCTGCGCGCCCACCCCTATCTGCTTGCTGAGCTGCACGCGGCGCACAATCCCGATACCAAGGCCGGTATCGCGGCATTCGATCGCCTGTTGGTCAAACACGCCGGGCTAGTGGTGAGCAACGCCGCTCGCGCCTTCTTATTGAGCATCAGCCGCGGCTGGCTCATCCCGGGAGTCGGAAACGCGCCGACACGCCACTACTACCGGCAGCTCAGCCGTATGGCGGCGGCTTTCGCCCTTACGGCAGACGTCTGCCTGCTGAGCCTGGGCAGCTCGCTCAAACGCCGGGAACGTATTTCAGCGCGCCTTGGCGATGTGCTCAGTTACCTCTACTTGGCCTCGGCCACCTTGAAGCGGTATGAGGATCAGGGTAGACAAGCGGTTGATCTGCCGCTGATGCAATGGGGCGTCGAGGATGCCTTTTATATCATGCAGAGCCGATTGGACGAGATACTGCAAAATCTACCGTCGCGCGCTGTGGCTATGCTGCTGCGCCTGCTGATCTTTCCCTCTGGGCGTTGGCATCGGCCGCCGGCAGATGTGATTGGCAAGCGCATCGCGCGCTTGCTGATGGAACCCGGTGATGCGCTCGAGCGGCTTGTAGCCGGCATCTACCGCAGTCATGATCCAGACAGCGCGCATGGACGGCTAGAAGATGCTTGGCTCAAGGTGATTGCCGCCGAACCCGTGGAGCACAAGATCCAAGAAGCACGGCGCTGCGGGAAGTTGACCTTGCACTGGAACACGGATCCGGTCGAAGCCGCCTGCAAGGCTGGCCTACTCGACCTAAAGGAGGCCGAACTACTAAGCAAGGCCGAGCAGGCGCGCCGCGCTGTGATTAAGGTAGATGATTTTGACAGCCAGGAACTCTCACGTACGGCCGGCTAAAGCGCAAACCCAAGCCAGCCGGTCGGGACGCCGACAACACGACGCGACGCAGCCATCCGGGCCTGTCCAATCGAGCATCACCTCACGCGGCTATAGAGCCGCAGAGCTCCAGGCGTTGCAGTGCCGAAAGCAGATACAGGAGTCTGCATTGGCGGGGCATAGTTGGCGTAGGGCGCATTAGGCTGAACCGGCCGTAATGCGCCGAATGTTCTTTGCAAGCCTTCAGTCTCCTCCATTTGAGTGCTGGGCTGCTTTCCATCGGCATCGCGGGATTCCGAACGAAGCGCCGGTTTTCGAAGCCGCGTGCCTTACCGAAAGTGGAGAAACATGCGGCGCTACGTGCGCTACGCCTGGCGACCAGGTTCAGCGGGCATATGGGAAAGCAAGGCGGTGCATGCGCTGCGCTTATCCACCTTAAGCGTTTTCGGAATTACGTATTGGTATTCAGCAAACTAAAGGTAACTGCTCACCCCCTTCTGCGCAGGATGACTTCTCCTTACTGTCATTCTGCGCGGAGCCGTCAGGCGGAGTCGCAGAATCTAGTCGCTGGATCCTGCGACTGCGCTTCGCTGCGCGCAGGATGACGGGGGGGGTGAGTAGTTACAACTAAAGAATGAATAAGTGCCATTCGGCTCAGAGACTCAGATTCGACACCATAGCCTGGTAATTAACCACTCGATCGCGGCCGTTCCGCTTGGCATCATAGAGTGCCTGATCGGCGCAACGCGTGAGCTCGGTGGGGTTGCCGACTTCGGGGAATGCCGCCACCCCCGCGCTGAAGCTCGCCCGGAAGGTGCCTTTCCATGCAACCTGGCCAATCCTGCCAAAAGTGTTCCTGATTTCATCCATAGTGCGTTTCGCGTCCTCCGCCGTTGAATCGGGCATGATCACCGCGAATTCCTCTCCACCATAACGCCCGATGTAATCCGAACGCCGCAGCCGTTGCTTGAACAAGCGCGCCATTGTTTTGATGACTCGATCGCCTGCCTGATGGCCATAGGTATCGTTAACGGCTTTGAAATAATCGAGATCCACCATGGCGAAGGCTAACGGTGTACCGCGGCGCTCGGCGCGAGCGAGCTCCTTACCGAGCTGCTCTTTGATACGGCTATGATTGAGCAATCCGGTCAGGTTGTCGGTAAGTATCAACGAGCGCAGCTTGCGACCGCGTTCGGCACGAATGGTCACGAAACGAACCAGGTAGCTCCCATGGATCGGCCCCGAGAGGAAATCATCGCCGCCCACGCCAATGGCATCGAGCTGTCGATCCATGGCCGTTTGCGGCCCTAGAAACACGATCGGGATGGTCGTGTGGGCAGGGAATTGACGGATAACTCGAGCCAGCTCCGCTCCTGTGCATTCATCCAGATACATGGCCATGAGGATTACATCCGGCGAGAATTCCTGCAAAACCACCATCGCCTGCTCAGGCTGCCTCACCACAGTCACTGCCAAGCCTCCGCCTTCAAGCACCGTGCGATACTCGGCCGCCCGCGTTGAGCTCGACTCGACCAGGAGCACACGCAGTCGATCCGGTACTCCCCGATGCGTCAGCAGGTCAAGCTCCATCACCAAATCGTGGGGATCGATGGGCGGCCTGAGATACGACGCCACGCCCGTGCGTACCGCCTTGAGCCGGGTGTGAAAATCGTTGCTATGGCTGATGCCGAGCACCGGCAGCATGCGCCCGCTCGAGTCCCGCACGCGGATCAATAGCTGCTCGAGCGCCTCGGCGCTGCCCGCTGCGTCGAGATCCACGATAACGGCGTTGGCTGGACGATCCAGTAATGCGGCAATCAGCCCGTCGCTATCGGTCACAGAGCGCAGAGAGTAGCCGAACAAGCCGAGCTCGCGGCTGAGCTGATTGACGAGGGCCTGGCTTTGCTCTAGAAGCAGGATCTCATTGTGTACATCCTCATCGCTCAAGAGGATGACACCAGCGGGGGGGTCGTCCATGCGGTCCCTCAGCGCTGTCAAATCCTTCTCAACCTGCATGAGAAACTCCGCGCCGAAGCGCTCTTGTCCCGCAATCGCAGAGAGCAGCCTCCGTCCCAAACCTTGGGCGCGCTTGGCTGCATGCTCGGACCCGGTCTTTTGCGTGCGTTCTGGTAGAATTCTCGACTAGCTGCAGCATCTTTACCAGATCGTCGCCATCAAAACTGTGACACACTGCATGCCATGTGCGTTTACGTTCGGCGACGGCTTGTCGAATAGAGTCTCCTTCTGCGCTCGCTCCCTGCACCGGCGTCCTCCTTACGCTCGCCTTCCATCCAGCGCCCAAAGCAGGCCGCTGCTGGAACCCGCTCGATGAATTGGACAGACCAATACAAAGCTAAGTTCCGGATGAATATTTTGGGCAAAAAAACGAAATACGTCACGTATTTTTTTCGCACGGGAATGCTTCACGGATGAGCCCGCCGGCATCCGAGCACCGCGGCATGCGCGAGAAGTCGCTGAAGCAGGAACAGTGACGACCCCATGCCAAGGCCGCGTGGGAAAGTCGGCTGCGAGGAAGCATTCTCCGGCGACCAGAAGACAGGATATTGAGAGCGCCGCGCGCTCGCTATTCGTTTAGCGCGCGCACAGACTTGAGGCGCACAGCCTTGAACATCCCACGCTTACGGGATGCGATCAAGCACTAGGCAGACTTGCGCTGATTGGCTCAGATGAGCCCTAACTGGAGCTTGCCAGCTTCGGAGACGCGATCCGAGCTCCAAGGCGGATCCCAGGTCAGTACAACCTCGGCCGCCTGCACACCTGTTACCTGCTCCACTGCGGACTTGACCATGCCCGGCATTTGACCGGCGACCGGGCAGGAAGGACTGGTCAATGTCATGACCACATCCACGAAGCCATCGTCATTGACGTCGATCTCGTAGATCAGCCCAAGCTCGTAGATATTCATCGGTATCTCTGGATCGTAGACGCACTGCAACGCCCCAACCACCTCTTCGCGTAGCCTTTCTGTATTCACCTTTGTGGGAGCGGCTCCACTCATTAGTGATTCACCTCACTCGGTGCTCACCTCATGCTTCTCTTCCAGTGCGGCGCGCAGCGTGTGCCACGCGAGCGTGGCGCATTTGACCCTCATGGGATAATCGCGCACGCCTGCCAGCACCGCAATTTTGCCCAGCGACTCATCAGGAAAATTATCATCGCGAGTCACCAGAGCATGAAATTGTTCAAATAGGGCTTGCGCCTCTTCGCGCGTTTTGCCTTCAAGCGCCTCAGTCATGATGGAAGCCGACGCCGTCGAGATGGCACAGCCATCGCCCTGAAAGCCAATGTTGGCGATCACCTCGCGTTCAATGCTGAGCTGGATCGTCACGCGATCACCGCATAGAGGATTGTAGCCACTCGCCTCATGCGAATGCGGCTGCACACTGCGAAAGTTCCGCGGGTGCTTGTTGTGGTCGAGTATGACCTCCTGATAGAGGTCGCGCAGATCAGACATTCAGTTAAACAGCTCCCTGACTTTGTTCAGTGCTCGCACGAGCACATCGACTTCAGCGCGGGTGTTGTACAGCCCGAATGAGGCTCGGGCCGTAGCCGCTATGCCGTATCGGTGCATCACCGGTTGCGCGCAATGATGTCCCGCCCGGATGGCAACCCCCTCCAGATCCAACACCGTGCCGATGTCATGTGGGTGAACTCTCCCCAACAGGAAGGAGATGACAGCCGCCTTATCCGCGGCCGTGCCGATGATGCGTACGCCCTCGACCTCGCCCAGCTGCGCCGTCGCATACTCGAGCAAGGCGTGCTCATGGGCGGCGATCCGCTCCGCGCCGATGGCACGAACATAATCAATCGCCGCGCCCAGGCCGACGACACCGGCGATATTCGGGGTACCGGCCTCGAAGCGTTGCGGCGGCTCGGCGAATTCGCTGCGCTCGAAGGAGACGTAGCGAATCATCTCGCCACCGCCCTGATACGGACGCATCTCGCGCAGTAGATCCAGCCGTCCCCACAAAGCGCCCACGCCGGAGGGCCCATAGATCTTATGGCCGGAGAAGCAGTAAAAATCACAGGCTAGCTCGGCCACATCCACCGCCAGGTGAGGGACCGCTTGAGCGCCGTCGACGAGCACGGCCACGCCCCGCTCATGCGCTGCCGCAACCATTTCCTGCACCGGGT
>JAKDMK010000369.1 GCA_030452365.1 Nitrococcus sp. | reverse complement strand
TGGGGCCGGCTGCGAGATTACGCAGCGCACCACTCAAGGCGTAGCGCCTGATCCTCACCGGGCAGATTGACCCGAAGATCTTCAGTCGAGCTGCACTAACTCACTCGGCCCCCCGCGGCCGATAATAGGCGAACTGTTGCCACCGCGACCCGCATAGTCGCCATCGGGGCGCAAGAGTGATACCGTGCGCTTCGCCCCCGAGCAATCCGCCAAACAAGGAAGGCACAAGGCCGTACATGGAGATGCCTGATGTCGCTGCAAAGCAATATTCATGCTGCCTTCGAGGAGTGGATAGCCGCAACGCAGGCCTGCGAAGCACCGCGTGCAGAGGACGCGAATTTGAATTTTCGCCGTTATGGCCACGCGTTAGCGGCGTTGGAGATGGAATCGGATTACTTGGTGCTCTGCCGCATCGAGACGGTACCCGAGCAACGCGGCAAAGGTCACGCGAACCGGTTGCTCGAGCTACTGATCGGAATATCGAACCGCCATCAGGTAACCCTGCTTGGCCAGGCTAACGCCTATAATGACAACGGGTTACCTCAGGCTCTGCTGCTGGCCTGGTATAAGCGGCACGACTTCGAAGTGGACCACAGCCATACCAGCCCGCCCTTGGTTTGGTATCCGAGCAAGCCCTAATCAGGCCGGCAAACCGCGGACCCATTCCCTTAAGCCCTGATTGAGCAACAGCCTAGCGCGCTGAGAGTAGAGCCTCGCTTGGGAACGACGTGCCCTCACCCCGGCAATGTCGCGCCCGACAAGCGCGCTACGACCCACGAGCGCTTTTGGCGCCGATGGTTGGGCCTTTACGCATGGCCTGGCGAAAAAGCGGATAGAGCACGACATCCTTGAATAGCCATGCACACAGAAGCAACGCGGCACTGAGCTCCGAGAGCCAACCCGCATCCATGGTGAGATAAAGGGCCAGCACAACCAGCACCGTAGCCGGCAGTTGCATCAGCGTATAACATATGAAAAGGCGCATATCCCTTGTTCCTCCATCTTTATACCGGCCTACCCCCACCGAACTCGGATTAGGGGAAACTGCTCTACTCGTCACATCGACGAAGCCTGCTCCGGCCACCGATCTGGGGGTGCAGTCCAGTGCTTCGTGGAGCGCCGCGCGAGCCGATGGTCCAACCAGCAATTCCAGTATATGTCGAAGCCACGGAACTTTGAGAGCCCTTGAATTATCAAATCTTCGACTTCAACTAGCAGAGTACTGTAACACCGACCATGAGGACGCTATGCGCAACATACGGATGCATCCCTTCGCTCAATCCCTTGGCCTTTTCCTGCTTTGCCTCGCGCTCGGCGTAGGCTCGGCGGCAGCCAGCCACAAGCCAGGGCATGCGATGGAAGGCCACCATGGAGAAGGCCACCACGGATATGCCCACCACAAGCACGGCGGTAAAGGCGGCATGTGGGGAATGGACATGTTCGCCTACGTACCCATGGGGATCCTGCACCAGAAGGATCTCCTCGGGCTCTCGGACGAGCAGGTTCAGAAGATCCGATCCATCAAAAAGGAGATGTGTAAAGCCGCCGGCGGCAGCCACGAAACCATCGAGCAGATTCATGGGAAGCTGGAAGCGGCCTTAAAGGGCGGGAAATTCGACCTCTCCGCCTATGAATCAGCAGTAAAGGAAGCGGCCGACTACTTCGTGCAGGCGCGCCTGCAAACCGCTCGCAAGGCCCAGGAGGCATTGCAGGTTCTAAGCCAAGATCAGCGCACGAAATTTCTCTACGCCATGGAAGTAATACATAGCTGGATGGAATCGCACGGGATGAAACACCATGGATATGGCATGGACGATGACGACATGGACGACGGCGATAGGCACGACATGAACCACTGACACTCGCGGCTATTCCATTCCCACCCCGCTGACTCCCAGGTCAGCGGGGTGGGAATTTTTTGCACTCCCGCGCGACAGCCAACAGGGTGGGCAATCGACTGGTAAATTTGCACCCGCTTATGGCAGAGCAAGCGATTGCCGACTAGCCGATAGCGGCGCTTGACACCGATGCTTGATCCGCCGAGCGCAGTGCAGCAACCGGAACAGCATAACGCATACTCGTGCGGTTTTGGGCGCGCGCAGGCTGTGGCCGGAAAGGCCATTTGTACGTAGTCGGTTCGCGGAAATACCAAAAAATGTACCCGTAAAGTAGTAGCAAAACTACGGTCAAACCTAGCATCAAAAGCGCCGTGTATGAGCGGGATGTCTCCTAGGCTGCGAATTCAAGGGCGCAGCATCGCCATCACTATGGCGGCGCTGACCTTGCTCGCGCAGCTCATCCTTGCTCTGCATGGGGCGGTACACCTGCCCAGCGCGGACCAGGATCATTGCGAGATCGCGCAGGTCTCGCATTCCTTCGCCGCCCAGCTCCCCTCGATATCTTTTCAGCTCGTCATCTCTCGTCCCCGCCAGCCGCATCGAATTGGCGCGCTCCTGGCCTTTGCGCAATTGGAGCCGCGCCATGGGCCTCCGATTCGCGCGCCACCTCTCCACGGCTGACCCCCACCGCATCGTTCGATTCTGTAAGTCCGTTGCCGATGGGCAGCGTGCGCTTGTGCGCGCTGGTCTGCCCGTGGTGGAAGCACAATTGGAGATGACACAATGCATCGTTATACAGCCTGCATGCTGCTGGCCGCGCTGGTACCGGTCAGCACGCCGGCGCAAGACCTCGATGACAGCGATAGCCCTGTGACGCTGGAGCCAATGACCGTTACCGCGCGCCCAGCGGGCTCGCAAAGCCTGGGGCATATTGCACAGCCGGTGAGCGTTCTCTCCGGTGACGCACTAGAGCGCCAGCGGGCCAATACCCTCGGCGAGACCCTGAGCCGGGAGCCCGGTGTGACCGGCACCGCGTTCGGCGCCGGCGCCAGTCGGCCGGTGATCCGCGGCCTCGGCGGTGCGCGCGTGCGCGTGCTGCGCGGCGGCATTGGCACGCTCGATGTCTCGACCGTCAGCCCTGATCATCAAACAACCATCGAGCCATTTGCGGCCGAGCAGATCGAGATTATCCGCGGCCCGGGCACGCTGCTGTATGGCAGCGGCCTCTCCGGCGGTCTGGTCAATGTCACGACCGGGCGCATTCCAGAATATATGCCTTATTTCGAGGCCAGCCTGCTCAGCCAATATGAATCCGCCAACAGCGGCAAGCTGGCGGGCGCGCAAGTGCGTGGCGGCTTCGATCAACTGGCCTTGCACTTCGATGGCCTGATCCGCAACACGGATGATTACCACGCCGCGAATGGCAAGGTGAAAAACAGCTTCGTCGAAAGCCGGGACGTCAACTTGGGT
>JAKDMK010000368.1 GCA_030452365.1 Nitrococcus sp. | reverse complement strand
CTGGAGCGCACGGGTGGAGGCCGCCCTGGAGCGCTGGCTGCCTCCGGCGCAGAGACATCCGGCACGGCTGCACGAGGCCATGCGCTACGCCGTGCTCGGCGGCGGCAAACGCATGCGCCCCCTATTGGTTTATGCAACCGGCGATGCCCTGCGTTTACCGCGGCGGCTCTTGGACGCTCCGGCGTGTGCCGTAGAGCTCATCCACTGCTACTCTTTGGTTCACGACGATCTTCCGGCCATGGATGATGACGACTTGCGCCGTGGCCGCCCGACCTGCCACCGCGCCTACGATGAGGTGACGGCAATCCTGGTCGGCGATGCGCTGCAAAGCCTCGCCTTTCGCGTGCTTAGCTATTGCACGGACGACGAGGCCGAGCTTGCGCCGCAGCGCCTGCGCATGATCGACGTCCTCAGTCTGGCGGCCGGCTCTCGCGGCATGGCCGGCGGGCAGAGCCTGGACCACGAAGCTGTGGGTCGCGAGCTTACGGTGCCTGAACTGGAGGACATGCATATCCACAAGACGGGTGCACTGATCCGCGCCAGCGTCATGCTGGCCGCTCTGGCGGATACTACTTTGAGCGAGGCTCATACGGAACGCCTGGACCATTATGCGAAATGCGTTGGCCTGGCATTTCAAGTCCAGGATGACATATTGGATGTGATCGGCGAGGAGGCGCGGCTGGGAAAGAGCCAGGGCGCCGATGTCCGGCTCAACAAGCCGACCTACCCTGCCCTTCTTGGCCTTAGGCAGGCGCAGGATTTCGCGCGTCGGCTTTGCCACGACGCCTTGGCGAACGTGCAGGACTTCGGCCCCGAGGCCGACTGCCTGCGCGAGGTGGCCGAATATATCGTCGCGCGCGATCACTGAACGTTGCTGATCCTGCGCCATTACCCTAATATTCCACCGCGTGAATCGGGATTCAGCCATGAGCGGGCGCTACATCCTGAGCGTACTCACCGACTTCTCGGCCTCTCATATTATCGAGGGCCATCCTGGCAAGTGCAGCCGTCTGCACGGCCATAACTGGTCGGTTGAGGTGGAAGTCGAAGCGCGTGAGCTAGATCATCTTGGCATAGCGATCGACTTCGCCGAGCTCAAGGCCGCCACACGGCAGGTTGTGGAGGCGATGGATCATCGCCATCTCAACGACCTCCCCGAGTTTGCCGGCATCAATCCGACGGCGGAACATGTAGCCGGTACAATCTATCGCGCATTGCGCGAGTGGCTCAGCGGTCACCACGCTCGGCTCAACGCCGTGACCGTATGGGAAACCGCGTACGCTCGCGTTCGCTACACAGAGGAAGACTAAAGCATGGCCGAGGCGACAAAAGGTGCAGCCGTAGCTCTACCCATAGAAGATGTCCAGGGACGCCAGGATAGCCGGCGCATCCCGATCAACAAGGTGGGCATCAAGGACATTCGCCATCCCGTTCGGGTACGCTCGCGCAATGGCGAGGAACAGCATACCGTTGCGACCTTCAACATGTACGTGGACTTGCCGCATCACTTCAAGGGCACGCACATGTCACGCTTTGTGGAGATCCTCGAAGGCCACAATCGTGAGATCACCATCGCCTCGTTCAAAGCGATGCTGCGCGAGATGACGCAGCGTCTGAAAGCGGTTTCGGGGCATATCGAGATGCGCTTTCCCTACTTCATCCGCAAACGCGCGCCGGTATCGGGCGTGCAGAGCCTGCTCGATTAT
Organism: Nitrococcus sp.; assembly: GCA_030452365.1. GTDB lineage: Bacteria > Pseudomonadota > Gammaproteobacteria > Nitrococcales > Nitrococcaceae > Nitrococcus. The sequence goes on along the minus strand of JAKDMK010000368.1, from coordinate 1,617 downwards.
GATGTGGCCTTCATCGGGGAAACCCATGGCGATCATATCGAGCTGACAGTAAAAGTCTTGGTCCCGGTCACCAGCCTATGCCCATGTTCAAAATCCATCTCCGAGCAGGGCGCGCACAATCAGCGTTCGCTCGTGACCATTCGCGCCCGCACCAGTGGCTTTATTTGGATCGAGGAGCTGATCCAGATCGCCGAAGACAGTGCTTCGTGCGAGCTCTATGGGCTACTCAAGCGTCCTGACGAGAAGTACGTCACCGAACGCGCCTACGACAATCCAAGATTTGTCGAAGACATGGTGCGCGAGGTGGCGGCACGCCTTGAGATCGATGATCGCATTGCGGCCTATAGCGTCGCCTCGGAGAATTTCGAGTCGATTCACAATCACTCGGCCTACGCCCTCATCGAGCGCGACAAGTCGCTTACCGGCGGGGATTACCACGGCTGATCGGTTCGTGCCCGCGGGCACAGCGATCTAGCGGCGCGTATCGGAGACTCGGCAATCGACGTGATTGAACAGCTTCGCAACATCGCCATCATTGCCCATGTCGACCACGGCAAGACCACCCTAGTCGACCGCCTTCTGCAGGCCTCCGGTAGTCTCCAGAACCGGGGGGCTCTACCCGAGCGTGTCATGGATTCCAATGAGCTCGAACGCGAGCGCGGCATTACTATCCTAGCGAAGAATACGGCCATTGAGTGGCAAGGCTATCGGATTAACATTGTCGACACGCCCGGTCACGCCGATTTCGGTGGCGAGGTGGAGCGGGTCATGTCCATGGTGGACAGCGTGCTTCTGCTGGTGGATGCCGTCGACGGACCCATGCCGCAAACCCGCTTCGTCACCGACAAAGCGCTGGCTCAGGGCTTTCGGCCGATTGTGGTGATCAACAAGATCGACCGGCCAGAAGCGCGCCCGGATTGGGCTCTAGAGCAGACCTTCGATTTGTTCGCCGAGTTGGGCGCGAGCGACGAACAACTGGACTTCCCGGTGGTCTATTGCTCGGCCTTGAAAGGCTATGCCGGCCTGACAGCCCAGGTGCAAACGGGGGATATGGCCGCCTTGTTCGAGATCATACGGGATCATGTACCGCAGCCCGTGGTTGATCCCGAAGGGCCGTTCCAGATGCAGGTCAGCGCGTTGGATTACAGTAGCTACGTGGGCGTAATTGGAATCGGGCGAATTAAGCGCGGCCGCGCATGGACTAACATGCCCGTGGTGACCATCGACCGCCAAGGTAAGCGTCGCACGGGCCGCATTCTCCAAGTGCTCGGTTTCCTCGGCCTGAACCGCATAGAGGTGGCCGAGGCGCGGGCCGGCGATATCATCGCGGTCTCGGGGGTGGCGGATATACAGATCTCGGATACCCTGTGCGATCCCGGCGCTGTCGAGGCGCTGCCTCGGCTGAGCGTCGATGAGCCTACGATCGCCATGACGTTTCAGGTGAATACTTCGCCGCTTGCCGGGCGCGACGGACGCTATATCACTTCCCCTCAGATACGCGAACGCCTCGAGCGCGAGCTCCAGCACAACGTTGCTTTGCAGGTAGCGGAAACCGAGGATCCGGATAAGCTGCGCGTATCCGGGCGTGGGGGGGGGGGGGGGGGCGGGGGGCGGGCC
>JAKDMK010000071.1 GCA_030452365.1 Nitrococcus sp. | reverse complement strand
GGTCTCTGGCCCAAACAACCAGCTGCCACTGCTTACTCCAATGTCGCAGGTGGCCGGCCGGATGTCCATCCAAGCGGGCGCTTACTGTCTGGAACGGGCCCATGGTGGCAGCGGTATGCTCTTGGGTGGGGTCCCTGGCGTGCCACCGGCCCGGGTCGTCGTGATCGGGGGCGGCGTAGTCGGTCAGAATGCGATCGCCATGGCGCTCGGCATGGGCGCCGAAGTCGTCGTGCTCGATCGCGACCTCGATGTCCTGCGGCGCCTTGCCTATCATTTCGGCCCGGCCTTGACCACGGTTTACGCCACCCGAACGGCCTTAGAGCAGTATGTCCTGCAAGCCGACCTAATCATCGGCGCGGTCCTGGTCGCGGGAGCCGAAACGCCGAAGCTGGTCACCGCCGCGACGGTACGACGGCTCAAGCCAGGCACCGTGCTAGTGGACGTGGCGATCGATCAGGGCGGCTGTTTCGAGACCTCACGGCCGACGACGCACTCCGATCCCACTTTCATCATGGACGGAGTGGTGCATTACTGTGTGACCAATATGCCCGGAGCCGTCCCAAAGACTTCGACATTTGCGCTCAACAACGCCATTTTGCCCTACGCGCTCGCCATCGCCGACAAGGGCTATCGGCAGGCCATGCTCGATGATCCGTATCTGCGCCAGGGACTCAATATCCATCGGGGGCAGGTGACTCACCGCGCCGTTGCCGAGGAACACGGCTACCCGTTTATCGAGCCGCTATCGGCCCTGCAAAGCATGGACTGAATAGGTCTTAGGCACCGAGTAGGCTGCACACTTGCGGTTAAGGTATGAGCGCCTGTTGCAGCCAGCTCAGCAGTCGATCCGCACAGCGCTCCCAACCTGGCTCGAGCATGAACATGTGGGCATGATCGATCAGCACGAGCAGCTCCGCGCCCTGCTGACGAGCGATCTCGCACTGCATCGGGAAAATGCAAATCCGATCGGCGGTGGGCGCCACCACCAAGCGTTTGAACGGCCGTCCCCGCAAACTTGCGCAGTCACGGTTGAGCGCGCCCTGCAGCAGCCCCAAGTAGGCCGTGCTGGACTCTGCGTTGCAACGGGCAAATATGTCTTGCTGTTGCGCACGGGGTATGCGGTTGAAAACCATCCAGCGCAAGGACGGCAGATGCGGTCGCACCACCCCGCGACCCAGGATCGCCGGCAAGGCGCGGGCGGCTTGCACTGGAAGCCAAGGATGCCAGGGTGGACGCTGAAACCGCACGCCGGCTACCGGGGCCGGCGCTGCCAGGATCAGCGCGGCCACATCGCATGTGGCCGCCACGGCTTGTACTAGGGCAACCCCCATGGAGTGACCGATCAACACGGCCTCTTCCAGCCGCTCGAGCACCCGGTGAATATCGCTAACATAATCGACCAGCCGAACCCGTCCCAAGGCCCGCACCGGGTCACTTGGGGGATGCCCCCGCAACGCCATGGCGTGACAATCGTAGCCCGCGGCCGCGAACTGCTCCATGAAGCCCCGCCAACACCACGGCCAGCCTGCCGCCCAGTGCACGAACAAAACCACTCGCCCGCCGCCATCACGGCGTTCTACCTGCAGGGCTCCAACCCGGTAGCGGCTCCAGACAAGCCTACCCGCGTGCTCGAATCGAGCACCGGCCATGCTCCCCGCCTCGGGCCAAGCGGACGCTGGCCTATCAGGCAAGCTTACTTGAGCCGGCGCCGGATTTCGGGCGGATCTTCTCACGGATGCGCGCGGCTTTGCCCTGCCGGCTGCGCAAATAATAGAGCTTGGCCCGGCGCACGGCTCCACGGCGCTTGACCTCGATGCGCTCGATCAGCGGGCTATAAAGCTGAAAAACCCGCTCAACACCCTCGCCATGGGATACTTTACGCACGATAAAGGACGAGTTAAGGCCACGGTTGCGCTTCGCAATAACCACGCCTTCAAAAGCCTGGATGCGCTGGCGATTGCCTTCCTTTACCCAGACGTTGACACAGACGGTATCGCCCGCGGCGAAAGCAACCGGCTCGCGCTTGATCGCGGCCATCTGCTCCTGCTCGATCTCCTGAACGATTTTGCTCATGATCTCGTATCCTCTAGCATCCCCGAGTCGTCCTGGTATTCGTCGATGAACTCCTGCAACAGCATACTGGCCTCGCCATCGAGCCCGCGGCGATCCAGCAGCTCCCGGCGGCGCAACCAAGTCCGACCCAGCGCCTGCTTGTAGCGCCAACGCGCAATCGCTTGATGATCTCCACTCAACAGCACGTCGGGCACTCGACGGCCCCCAGCCTCAGCCGGTCGCGTGTAATGTGGGCAATCCAATAAACCCGTGACGAACGAATCCTGCTCGGCCGAATCTTCGTGCCCCAGCACCCCCGGGATCAGACGCGCCAGGGCATCCACGATCACCATGGCCGGCAGCTCGCCGCCGCTGAGCACATAATCACCGATCGAAAACTCCTCATCGACCTCGGCCTCAATGAGGCGCTCATCTATGCCTTCATAGCGACCGCATAACAGGATCAGCCGGGAGCGCCGCGCTAGATCCTGCAGGCGGGCCTGATTCAGGAGTTGGCCTTGCGGGCTCAAACAGATGACACTGGGCCGGTCTGCCACCGCGGCACGGGCCGCCCTAATGGCATCGCACAAAGGCTCCACCTTCATGACCATCCCCGGGCCACCGCCGTAGGGACGGTCGTCGACACTGCGATGGCGATCGCGTGCGTAATCGCGCGGATTCCAGGTCACCAACCGCAACAATCCCCGTTCACACGCCCGCGCCGTGATACCCTCGCTCACGACGGCGCGGACAAAATCCGGGAAGAGTGTCACGATATCGAAACGGATAGCGGCGCTCGCAATCATCTAGAATTGCGGATCCCAATCGACGCGGATCTCTGCCGCATCGAGGTCCACTGTGACGATTTCTCGTCCTGGCACAAACGGAATCAACCGTTCACGATCACCGACGACCACGAGCACATCATTACTACCGGTCTCGAGCAAGTGATCGACCCGGCCCAGATCGACGCCATCGAGCGTCTGGACTCGAAGCCCCACCAAATCCGCCCAATAGTATTCTCCTGCCGGCAAGGGCGGTAATGCGGCGCGCGGTATTGCAACCTCGCAGCTCATCCAGGCTCGGGCCTCATCCCGCTCTGTAATGCCTTCGAGCTTCGCCAACAAAACCTTGCCGTGCCGGCGCCAATCGGCGAGCTCGACCGACCGCCACTGGCCCGCTTGGCGCACAAGCCAGCAATGATAATTGAACACACCCTGGCGCGGGTGGGTATAGGAGTAAATTTTCACCCACCCCTGCACACCATGAACACCTGCAATCCGTGCGATGATGATGCGCCGATCCGCATCGGCTGCTAGGGCCTGCTGACATTCACCCACGACGCTGCGCCGGCGGCTGCCGGCAGGCCCTTGAATCATGGCCCGGCCTTCAGGCCTGTACGCTCTCCGCGGCTGCACCCTTGCGCGCCCTCGAAATCAGATGAGCCGCACTCTCGGATGGCCGCGCGCCGTGCTGCAGCCAATACTCGACGCGCTCCAGGTGAAGACGCAGTGGAACCTCCTTGCCGGAGGCGATTGGATTATAGAACCCGAGACGCTCGATGAACCGCCCATCACGGCGGCTGCGCACGTCCGCCACGACCACATGGTAGAACGGCCGTTTCTTCGCGCCGCCTCTTGCCAAACGAATTGTAACCATTGCTCGCGATTAGCCCTTCAAGTCGGCAAACTGCCGGTTATTTGCTGGAGCAGCGCATTCTACTGGAATCCCACGCCATGCGCAGTAGCCGTTGTAACGGCCCGCGCACTCAACCGCCGCCTAATCCCGGCGGGAACCCTCTAGAGGGCATACCACCGCCAAACTGGCGCATGAGCTGTTTCATGCCGCCCTTGCGAAACTGTTTCATCATCTTCTGCATCTGCTTGTGCTGCTTGAGCAGCCTGTTGACGGCCTGGACCTGAGCTCCGGCACCCGCTGCGATGCGGCGCTTGCGTGAACCGTTGATGATCTCGGGCCGGCGGCGCTCGAGCGAGGTCATGGAGTCTATGATCGCGACCTGTCGCCGCACCATCGTATCGTCAATCTGCCCCTTGACTTGATCCTGCATCCGCCCCATGCCAGGTAGCTTGTCCATAATCCCAGCCAGTCCACCCAGGCGAGTGATCTGCAGCATCTGCTCACGTAAGTCTTCCAGATCGAAGGCCTTGCCCTTCTTGAGCTTCTGCGCCATCCGTTCCGCCTGGCTGTGATCGACACTGCGCTCGACCTCCTCCACCAGACTCAGCACATCGCCCATACCCAGAATGCGCGAGGCGATGCGCTCCGGATAGAACGGCTCCAGGGCGTCCGTCTTCTCTCCCACGCCAAGGAACTTGATGGGCTTGCCGGTGACATAGCGGATCGACAGCGCGGCGCCCCCGCGGGCATCACCGTCGGCTTTGGTCAGAATAACGCCGGTCAACGGCAATGCCTCATCAAACGCCTTGGCCGTATTCACGGCGTCCTGACCGGTCATGCTGTCCACGACGAACAAGGTTTCCACCGGCTGCACCGCGGCATGAATGCGCCGGACCTCGTCCATCATCGCCTGATCCACATGCAGCCGGCCTGCGGTATCCAGCAGCAGGACGTCATAGTAGTGATTACGCGCGTGCTCCAGGGCGGCACTGGCGGCCTGCACCGGATCGTCGCTGGACTGTGTCGGGAAGAACCCGACCTCGACATCCGCGGCGAGGCGCTGCAGTTGCTCGATCGCGGCAGGCCGGTAGACATCCAGACTGACGGTGAGGACGTTCTTCTTTTGGCGCTGGTGCAACCAGCGCGCCAGCTTGGCGAGGCTGGTCGTTTTCCCCGAGCCCTGCAGACCCGCCACCATCACCGCGGCCGGTGGCCGGACGTTGAGATCGAGCGCATCGTTGCTCTCGCCCATCATCCGCACCATTTCATCACGAACGATCTTGACGAAGGCCTGTCCCGGCGTGAGGCTCTTCATCACCTCCTCACCCAGGGCCCGCTGTTTTACCTCGCCGATAAAAGCCTTGACGACGGACAACGCGACGTCGGCCTCCAACAAGGCCATGCGGACCTCGCGTAGCGTTTCCTTGATATTGTCCTCGGTCAATCGGCCCTGGCCGCGAAGCCGCCGGGCGATGCCATCGAGTCGGTCACTCAGGTTGCTGAACATGGCCACGTCGTGATGTCCTCAAACTGCCAGCCGCCATTGTAGCGTGGGCCTGGGTTTTTTGGGGGCTCGAATAGCCGGCAGTTCTATGCGATTATTCGCCGAGTCTTGAACAGCGCCCGCCACGAGCCGATGAATCACACGTCGCTGACCCTAATTGCCTCCGGCTTGTACCTCGCCGCCAGCACGGGGCTTACTTTGCGTCTCGTCTCCCGCCCCAGTGGAACGGCGATCCGTAGCGCCAGTCTGATGCTGGCCCTGCTGGCAGTCGCCGTGCATGCCATGCAGGTATATCAGACCACCTGGACCGCGGCGGGACTCAATTTGAGCTTCTTCAACGCGGCTTCCCTGATCGGCTGGCTCATGGCCGCGCTCCTGCTGCTCGCGACCTTGCGTCAGCCGGTGGAAAACCTAGGCATCGTCATTCTTCCAGTTGCTGCCGCAACCGCTTTGCTCAGCTTGATCTTCGGTCGCAGCTACGCCAGCAGCGTACCCATTGGAGTGAACATCGAATGGCACATCCTCTTCTCCATGGTGGCCTATAGTCTGCTTGGCATTGCAGCCGCGCAAGCCCTCCTGCTGTGGGTGCAGGAATATCATCTGCGCAATCGCCACCCCGGCGGCTTCATCCGAAGCCTCCCGCCTCTACAGACCATGGAGGGGATGCTGTTCCAGCTCCTGCGGCTGGGCTTTGTCGTGTTGACCATCTCGCTCATTACGGGCGCGCTGTCGCTCGATAACATTTTCGCCCAGCATCTGGTGCACAAGACCGTGCTCTCGATTACCGCCTGGGTCGTATTCGGCGTGCTGCTCTTCGGCCGCTGGCGCTTTGGCTGGCGCGGGCGCACGGCCATACGCTGGACGCTCGGTGGCTTTCTCGCCCTCATGCTGGCCTACTTCGGCACGAAGCTAGTACTGCAGTTCATCCTTCACCGGTAGCAGCCCGTTGGTCTTGAGCCAAGAAACTGAGGCGCGCGTAACACCGCGGCGTTCATCGGCTAGGCTAAAGTATCGGCCTGCGGGGCAGTTTCGCTCTGGGATAGATCCATAGGCCGCTCTTGCCCATTTCTTGATTGGGGGCGAGTGCGTTCCCTGCTGAGCGATCGGCGAGAGCCTGCTGTGCCGGGCATTCGTCGTCATGCCGAACCACGTCCACGGCATCATCGTATTGACCGAGAAAAACCGGTGCGCGACCGTAGGGGCGCCCCTTGTGGGCGCCCTGAACCCAACCGGCATACCGAACAGCAGGGCACTCACGAGGGGTGCCCCTACACCAGGCCAGGCGTGCGCCGTTGCCGACGGCCCCCGATTGGCGGTGGGATCGGTGATGGGTGCGTACAAATCGTTGACCACGGTCGAATTCACGCGCGGCGTGAAGACGCTCGGCTGGCCGCCGTTCGGCGGCAAACTGTGGCAGCGCAATTTCTACGAACACGCGATCACGCCCGACAACGTCGCCGAGCTCGTCGAGGCCGCCCGGGCGCGCTGGAAGATCGAAAACGAGAACAACAACACTCTGAAAACCCAGGGCTACCACCTTGCCCACAATTTCGGTCACGGCAAGCATCACCTCGCCACTACGCTGGCAAGTCTCAATCTGCTGGCCTTCCTGATCCACACCGTGCTCGATCTCGCGTACGATCAATGTGCCAGCGCGCCGGTCGATATCGTCGAGTCCCAGCGCGGCTACCTCACCGGCACGCAAACCCAAGCCAACGAGTAGCATGATCACCGCGAAATCTCGCTGGCCCTTGCCGGTGCGTCGATCACAAGCCGCCAGCAGACGATCCACTTCACCGATTTCCAGCGCGCGTGGCAATCCGGCAAGCGCTGAACTGGCCACCGACGGTACGGTGGTAGCCAAGGGCTTGTCGATGAGACCCTCGCTATACAGGTAAACCAGCAACGAACGCAGTGCCGTGATGATTTGCCTTGCCGATGCGATGGAGTAGCGTTGACAAGTCCCGCGCACAAATGCAGTCACATCCGAAGCCCGCATCCCCGCCCAGTCCAGCTCGCTTTCAAGCGCTCTGTGCACGACGAATGGCCGCACCAAGTCGGCGAAGCCTGGAGGAAAGGGAGGTGAAGAAGTAGTTACGAACTGAAATCTCTACTGGAATTCGACGGGTGAAAGTCCATTACCAGCAACGGTTGGCCAACGGCCGGTATTGTACCATCCCGTACAAATGCATTATCTTCGACGAGTTCGACCCAGGTCAATGCACCGCTATGGCATCGCGAATCCCAACTCGGGCAAAGCATTGGGGGCGGCATGCCTTCTGATGATGAAATTCACATCTATGTTGGTTGCACCGAGGCACAGGACCTAATTGCCAAGGTCCTATCCTGGTCAGTTTTGCGCCGAACGCAACGCGCAGTGCGTTTCCATCCACTGTATGCACACGCCGTCGGCTTCGAGATGCCGCGCGATCCGCAGAATCGCCCAGGCACCCCCTTTTCATTCCATCGCTTTATGATCCCTGAGATCGCCGGCTATCGGGGACGGGCAATCTACATGGACTGCGACCAGATCGTATTCAAGGATGTAGCGCGCCTGCACGATTGGCCGATGCACGGCGCGCCCCTGCTGTGCTGCGACACCCGGAACAAGCGCAAACCGACGCCCACCAAGCGATCCAGCATGATGCTGCTCGACTGCGCCCGCCTTGATTGGCAAATCCAGCGGATCGTGCAGGATCTGGACGCCGAGCACTACAGCTACCAGGCCCTGTTCTCCTTGGAAGGCTACCCTCATACCTTGCCGCGGGCTTGGAATGCGCTGGATCGCTATCGCTGGCCTTGGACCGCGCTCCTGCATTTTACCAGTAAGGCGCGCCAGCCTTGGATCCATCATCGGCATGCTCTAGCCTATCTCTGGGTCAAAGAGCTTTTCGCTGCCCTGCAGGCCAACTACATTACCTCCGATGAAGTGCGCGCAGCAGCCGCGCGGCAGCTCGTCCGGCCCTCGCTCGTCCATCAAATGGTGCATCGGCTGGCAGACCCGCGCGCGCTGCCCGAGGCCGTCAAGGCGGCTGACGAGCCATTCATCAGTGCCTGTGCGGCGCGCGACTTCAATAACGTCCCCGGCGAATATCGCGACCCGCGGGTGGGCACCGCGAGACAGTCCGCTAGGTTGGGGTGAGTTTGCGAACCCCAACGCGGCTACCGGAGGTGTTTGGGTTCCCCCGTCACCCCAAACTACGCGGGCTGACACCATGCACCCAGGGAATCGGTCGCGTGTCGGGTACTTTGTGGGGGTAAACGGGCACGATTAAGTTGACCCGCGGCAATAGGTCATTCACTGCCAACCCCTGCCGTGCATAAACCCTCATTCCGAGCTCTGCTCGGCTCCGGCGTACCTAACAATACATCGAGATAACACTCGACGGCTGCTTCGACACCAAACTGCTGCGCCCGCGCCTGAAGCCCGGCGCGCGCGGGAGGATCCGCAAGCGTTGCCCTGATCGCCTCTGCCAGAGCGCCATTGTCACCAACAGGAACTAAGGCACCATAGCGTCCACCGTCCAGAATTTCCGCCGGACCACTGGGACAATTCGTGCTCA
>JAKDMK010000367.1 GCA_030452365.1 Nitrococcus sp. | reverse complement strand
AAGGACTCACCTGGACGACGGTAACCGGGCTGAGGTTAGTAAAACCTGCCGTATTGTCGATTCCTATGGGCCCCGCCAGAGTGGTCGCGTACTGCCTGCGCCGCGCTTGGCCGTCGATGAACAGATGCTGCTTTACGAGCTCTGCGTTACCGCTCGCATTAAGCCGATGGAAAAGCCTACTGCGATTGCGCCCTTGCCCACCGGTGACGCCCGAATCGCTCACAGCAATTATCCCATCCATCGTATAGGAGAGGTTCGCCCAAGTTCGAGCCCCACGCTCAGTGATATTTACGCCAGGACTAAAGCGGGTTACTAGAGCCGCCTGTTGGTCGTCAGGACTTAGATTGACGTTGTCAGTAAGCGTTTCGCTAGCCGAGATTCTCGGCGTTACCTGCCAAACCACCGCGCCCGCAGGACACGGCGCGGTTGCCAAAGCAGCAAGCAGGCTCACTGTCGAGAACGCGCGGCGCCTACTAAGACCACTCCCTGGCATAAAATGCTACTCAGCTCTTGTTGTTGCCGTAGCCGTAGCCGTAGCCGTAATCGATACCCGGTACGTGGCGCGCCTTGTTTAGCAGGGTCAAGACAACATCACACGATTTGAGCTGCTCCAGCGCGCGCCGCACCGCATCCTGGGGAACGCGTTCCGCCTCGACCACGAAGATGATCTGCCCCATGTGAGCCGCAAGCGCGCTCGCCTCAGAAGTCGCTAGCAACGGCGGCGAGTCGAACAGTACAATCCGATCCGGATAACGCTGCGCCATCTCCGTGGTGAGCTGCGCCATCGCCTCACTCGCGAGCAGTTCGGTAGAGCGCCCACGAGTGGTGCCCGCTGTCACGATACTCAGATTCGGGATATCCGTCCTGATAATGACATCGGCGAGATCGATATCCTCGTCACCGAGGACATCGAGCAAGCCGATATCCGCCTGGATACCGAGATAACCCGGAATGGCAGGACGCGCGACGTCGGCATCGACCAGCAGAACGGTACGGTTCACCTCATGGGTTATGCTAAGCGCCAGATTAATAGTGCAAAAGCTCTTGCCCTCTCCCGGTAATGCGCTGGTCATCATCACGAGGTTGCCCGAGCGAATTAAATCCGGGCGCGCGCCGAACGCGTTATTGATGATCGGGCGCTTGATCATCCGGAACTCCTCGGCCAACGCACTGCGGGTGTCCTCAGGAGTGAGCAAGCCTTGAGCCTGCATACGCTCGACGTCCAGAACATGGACCTCGGATCCCTCGCGCATCGCTGATGACGCGAGCGATGGTGCCACCTTCCCTGGCTTCGCTCCCGGTCCACATTCCAAGCTGCCGCGCTCGGCGGGCTGTGCCGCGGACCACGGATTACGCCCGGATTTCTGCAACGCCTTCTCGATGGTGTTCATGGCGCCCTCGCAAATCCCTCACCCGGCCAAATAGAAGGTGGCCACCGAACCGAATGTGACCAGTAGAGTTACCGAGCCCAGTGCGTAGGCGGTGAGCCCCCTGCGGCGTACGCGCACCATTTGAGGCGTTTCGTTGAGTGACACCGCACCGAGAAGTGGCCGATCGGTGATGCGTTCCAGTGCTTGTCGCGACAAAACCATTGGACGCATTTGTCCGAGCAGGAAGGCAACTCCAACACCAGCGGCTACGGCAGCTAGGAAAACCCCGGAGGAGAATAAAATGCGATTCGGCCCAGCAGGCGTCAAAGGCACATGTGGTGGATCAACCACACGAAAATCCACCGTATGGGTGCGGTTTTGCACAGCGCCAGACAGCATTGCCGTCTCTCGACTCTGGAGAAGCCTTTGATAGCTACTGTTAATGACCCCATAATTCCGGGTCAACTCCGTGTACTGGGCCTGCACCTCCGGGATCTTGTTGACGGCCGCCTTAAGGCTGTCATAGCGCTGCTGATACTCGTTCACGCGCGCCTGTAGTGAAGCAACCTCACTCTCAGCTTGGGCGAGCGCGAACTGCAACTGCTGAATGTAGGTATTAGCAGTCCCCGCGCTTAGGCTAACCCCGCCTCCGGCTTGCCTTCTCTGCGCCAGCTCTTGCGCACGCTGCGCTTGCAGCGTGGCGAGCACCCGTTTGGTGGCAAGGACGTCTGGGTGCTGTGCGGTGTACCTCAATCGCAGATCATCAAGCTGGAGCTCCATGGCCGTGATGCGGCCATCCAGATCTGAGCGCGACTCCGCTGCAGTACCGGGCAGATCCAAGAGCACAGGTTCCGTTCCCTGCAAGCGACCTTTGAAGCTATCACGTCGGCGTATGGCTTCTTCGAGCGCGAGTTTGGCTTGCTGAAGCTCCTGCTGCGCCTGCTGGAGCTGGCCGTAGTAGTCGGCCTCATTTTCCCCGGGGATCATCCCGACATTCTCGCGCTTGAATTCCTTGATGCGCTCGTCCATCGCCTCGAGCTTTTGTTTATAAGCTTTAACTTGTTGGTCGAGAAACTCACGCGACGTATTGAGATCTCTCCGTGTGTTACCAAGGCTGCTCTCCACGAACACATTCAGCGTGGCCTGAACGACGTGCTGGGCAACCTGAGGATCGGGGTTTTGGTAGGAGAGGGAATACAGATTAGAATGCCCTGCACTGATCAAAATAATGTTCTCGGACAATTCATCAATAATGTTCTCTAAAGTCTCAGGTGTCTTTGCCGCAAGGTCGAGATCGGCGCGCCGGGCTACCTCTGCCAGATTCGGCCGGCTAAGCAGCGTGCGCGTCATCATGTCCAGCTGCTCATCGATCCGCGGGCGGACTGTGAGATTGCTGAGCAGCGGCGCGAGCAATGTCTCAGTATCAACGTAGACTCGCGCCGAGGCATTAAATTGATCAGGCAACTGGTAGACCCCGATCCAACCGAACACTGCAACAAGCCAAGCAACCATCAGGGTGTACCAGCGATAGCGCCAAGTCGCCCGTATATACTCCATTATCTGGGCAAAGATCTGATCCATAATCTCCTATACCTTGATTCACGCTCGACACAAGGCGCATTGCTTGAGCTTGGCGTCAGGTCGCTATAGCAGGGACTCCGGAATGATGAGAACGTCGCCCGGCAGCATCGCTACATTGGCCGAGATGTCACCGCGCTTGAGCAGGTCCTCCAGCCGAACGGCGTACTGCTTGCGCTGGCCATTGATAGTACGAATGATGGTGGCGTCGTTGCCGTCGGCGAACTCGGTCAGACCGCCCACGGCGATCATCACGTCGAGGATCGTCATGCCCTTACTAAATTGCAGCGCCTGCGGCGTGGTCGCCTCACCAACGACGCGGATCTGGCGACTGTAAGGGCCAACGAACCCGGTAAGGATGACCGTAACCACCGGTTGCCTGA
>JAKDMK010000366.1 GCA_030452365.1 Nitrococcus sp. | reverse complement strand
CTAATATAGTGGCCGTTCATCGCCGTGTTCTGCAATCAAACAATACCCAAGGTCAGCCCAATGATACTGATGCGGTTGCTTGTCAGGGGAGCGCTAACAATCGGTCCGGGACTGGGAGCGCTTCGATCGCCGTATCAGAGCGCGCCTACAGCGACTCGCTGGCGAAGTCGGCAAGGCGTGAGCGCTCGCCGCGCTGCAGTGTCATGTGGCCGGCATGCGGCCAGCGCCGGAAGCGGTCGACGACATAGGTCAAGCCGGACGTGGTTGCGGTGAGGTAGGGTGTATCGATTTGTGCCACGTTGCCGAGGCAGACGACCTTTGTGCCCGGCCCCGCTCGCGTGATCAGGGTTTTCAACTGCTTGGCGGTCAGGTTCTGAGCCTCATCGACGATGATGTAACGGTTGAGGAAGGTTCGCCCGCGCATGAAGTTGAGCGAGCGGATCTTGATCCGGCTTTGCAGCACATCCTGGGTCGCGGCCTGACCCCAGCGGCTGGCGCCATCGGGCTGTGCCAGCACCTCGAGATTATCCATCAACGCGCCCATCCAAGGCGTCATCTTCTCTTCTTCTGTACCGGGGAGAAAGCCGATGTCCTCGCCGATAGGCACAGTGGCGCGGGTCATGACTATCTCCCGATAGCGGCGTGTCTCTAGCGTCTGGTCGAGGCCGGCGGCGAGCGCAAGCAACGTTTTGCCGGTACCGGCGGCGCCGAGCAGGCTGACGAAATCCACCTCGGAATCGAGCAGGAGGTTGAGCGCGAAATTCTGCTCCGGATTGCGCGCGTGCACGCCCCACACCGTTTCGCCCTGTGCTCGGTGGTCGGCTACCGCACGGGCGCGGGCGTGTCGTGCGTGAATCTCGTGGACGATGCCCTCGAAGCGGTTGTCTTCGGTGGTGATGCACAGATTCGGGTAGCTCTCACCCGGCTCGGCAAGGAATTCAAGCTCACGCTCGCTTTGGGCGATGACCCGGTCCGGCTTGACGAGTAAGCTCCCCGTATAGAGCAGATCCACATCATCCAGCACCTGGTCGCTGTAGTAGTCCTCGGCATTGAGCCCTAGCACCATGGCCTGAATGCGCAGGTTGATGTCTTTGGACACCAAGGTCACCGCGGCATCGGGCCGGCGCTTCTGCAACTGCAGGGCAGCGGCGAGGATGTCATCGTCGTCGCGCGGGGAATAGCGCTCGCCCTGGCGCAGAAAATAGAGCCGGCCACCGGCCGCGGCGCCAGGCAAGGTCGTCTTGACGAGCGCCAAGCCCAGCTCGATCGCCTCCGGGTTCGCCTGCGCCAACAAGTCATCCAGGAAGCGGCTCACCTGGCGCACATTGCGGGCATCCTCCGAGAGGCCCCTTTTGCCGGCATCGAGCGCGCGCAGTACGGCCATTGGCAGGAAGATGTCATGTTCCTGGAAGCGGAACAGCGCGGCCGGGTCGTGCATCAGTACGGAGGTATCGAGCACGAAGACCCGGGGTCCAACGCTGGATCTTGTCGGCATGCCAATCGGTTCAGTCGTTGATCACTGGGTGAGCGCTTTTACGGCCTGCAAAGCCTCATCGGCATGGCCGTTGACCTTGACGTCACGCCACTCTCGGCGCAGCACGCCCGCTGCATCGATCAGAAATGTGCTGCGCTCCACCCCTATGGCTTTGCGACCGAAGCGGGTTTTTTCCTTGAGCACGCCGAAGCGCTCACAGAGCTCCTGCTGCGTGTCACAGAGCAGCTCAAACGGGAAGCCGTATTTGTCCTTGAAGCCCTGCTGCGCCTTCAAGTCATCGCGTGAGACGCCAAGGATCGTAGTGTTGGCCGCCGCGAAGTCGCCGTGCCGGTCGCGAAAGTCCTGCCCCTCCTGCGTGCAGCCTGGCGTGTCCGCCTTGGGATAGAAGTAGAGCAGCACGTTGCGGCCACGCAGCTCGGATAAGCGCAGCGTGTTTCCGCTAGTGGCTAGAAGCTCGAAATCGGGAACGGCCGTGCCGATGCGGATCTCGCTCATGACTGGGTCTCCTGTGCCAGGGTCTGTTGACATCCATCCACGACGCCGCGCCGGAGGTCATTTTTTTCGCAAGACAAGGCGTCTCGATCGCAGTGTAGCTCAGCTACATAAGGGAGTGGCACGAAATCGCAGGGAGCGATTTCGAACAGCCGCAGGCTGGCCCGCAGGGCGAGGTCCAGGGACGGACCTCTTAGGGCAGGATTGCGGAAAAATGGCCTCAGCAAATAAGCAGCCGATTCGACAATTGCATGATAGATGGTGTTGGTAATGGACGCTTTCAGCATATCGGAATAATTGTTGGGGTTCCTTCGTCACCCCAAACTACGATTGAAGATCCCTCTGGGTGCCCGTGAGGCCGTGGTCGAGGTAGATCCGATCTCACGGAGACTGACTTCGGTTATGCGCTGGCACTGGGCGGTGAGGTTTTGCTCGTCGGTGGAGCAGCGGGCAATACGATTAGCCCCGGCACACGCGAGAAATCATCCACGTCCCAGGTCAGCACAGCGAAGCCGCGGGCGATCGCGGTCGCCGCGATGAGCAGATCGTGCGCGCCGCTGGGCAATCCCGCGTCAAGTTGCGCCGCGTGCAACTGCGCATGCATACGGGCGGCTTCCGTGTCCAGGGGCAGGATCGGGAAACCCGCGAGAATCGCCTCCACATACGCTAGCCGCCGGTTACGGCGCGCACCTGAGTCCGCCCGGTGCACGCCGACCAGCAACTCCGAAACGGTAATGGCGCTGATGAAGACGTCGTCTTCTGCCGGCAGGCCGGCCAAATCAATCGCCCGTGTGTTGCGCTCGAAGGCGATGAAGACACTGGTATCGACTACGGCGCCCACGCATCGTCCGCGGGCCCTCGATCAGCCGCTTCGATATCAGCCGAGAAAGCCTCCGCGTCGTCGGCCAGCCTAGGCAAGTGGGACAGCAACGTGTTGAGGTCTTTCAACTTGACGGAGGCTCTCGGCTCGACCGGCGTCAGCCGCGCCACCACGCGCCCCCCTCTGCTGATCTCTAGGGTCTCATGACGATAAGCAACGCGGTTGAGCAGGTCCGAGAACTGACGTGCCGCTCGCGTGGCGGTAATTGATTCCATGAGACGACCTTCAGTGTGTCAGATAATCAGATAATTATAGCAAAAAGCCAGCTGCTGGCGCGATCCGCGAAATCCGCGGGGAGCGGTAACGGGGTCAAGTCCAGTATTTATATGTCAGTTTGCAATAGTTGGTCGTTGTTACAAGGGGCGGCAACAGATAGGCCGAGGCTACGGACGTGGGCAGCCTGCTCTCTACTCTACCCGTCGACCGTCTTTAAGGTCGATCGCCGCGGGTGCGGGGTAGCCCAGTAGACAACCAGGCGGCACATTC
>JAKDMK010000365.1 GCA_030452365.1 Nitrococcus sp. | reverse complement strand
GCGGGCGTGGTGTCGCGGCACTGCCGAATTGGGCCCTTGACGAATACCGGGGTCAAGGGCAGTTGGCGGCCCGTCCACTGGGCCGTGACGGCCTCTGGAGTCCGCTCTACGCCGCGGTTCGAGAAGAGAGCCGGGATACCCCGTTCATCCACGCCTTCCTGACCCTGGCAAGGGCGGTGACCACCGAGTGCCTGAGCGGGATTCAGCCGCTTGAGGGTCGATCGGTAGACTTGCCATCGGTAGACTTGCCTTAGACGCTAAAACCCAATATATTGAGCTTCGTCTTCTTATCTATCCCATATTTAGTGGGACAGGGGTGGGAACACCGGTGCAAGTCCGGGGCTGTCGCGCAACGGTAACGCGGTTTTGACCGCGCAGCCCGACACCACCTAAGACCAGGGACACCGCCGGTTACGGCGATGTCCGGCCGTAGGAGACCTTCGCGTAAAAGGCTCCCGGCGCGGGTACGTTCCGCTTCGAGGATTGTTCCTGCCCGGCGTCTGCGCGCGGGTTCCTCCGATCGAAGGATCTGATGCCGGAGGTAACCATGCAGGCTGAAAATGCCGTTTCTCTGTCCCTTCAGTCATCCCATCATTCGCAGTCCCGCAGCACTGGTTTGCACGTCATCCGCCGTGACGGTGAGGTCTCAGAGTTCGATCCGGGCAAGATCACGCTCGCCATCACCAAGGCCTACTTGGCCGTCGAGGGAGATTCCGCCTCGGGCTCACAGCGCATCCGCGATACGGTCGCGCGGCTGACCGGCCAAGTGGTCGAGGCGCTGACCCGCCGCCAGCCGGCCGGCAGCAGTGTCCACATCGAGGATATTCAGGATCAGGTTGAACTGGCGTTGATGCGCGCCAGCGAGCACCGCGTGGCGCGCGCCTACGTGCTCTACCGTGAGGAGCGCGCGTGCGCCCGCCAAGGCCAGGCCGAGCACGTGGGCGCGGCGGCGTTGCGCGTGGCCCGAGTGGACGGCAGCCAAGTGCCGCTCGACGAGGCTCGCCTGCGCCGCTTCGCCGAGGAGGCCTGCCAGGGCATTGCCGGGGTGGACCCGGGCGCCATCGTCGAAGAGACGCGCCGTAACCTCTATGACGGCATTCCCGAGGCCGAGATTGGTACGGCGTTGGTGATGTGCGCCCGCACATTGATCGAGCGGGAGCCGGGCTACAGCTACGTCGCCGCGGGTCTCATGCTGGATGCTCTGCGCCGCGAGGCGCTTAGCTTCCTCGCCGGAACCACCGAGGCACCTACCGGCGCCGAGATGGCCAAGCGGTATCCGGACTATTTCGGCGCCTACGTGCGCCGCGGCGTCGAGCTGGAGTTGCTGGACCCCCGCCTGCTCGAGCTCGATCTGCAGCGGCTCGGCCAGGCCCTTGAGCCGGAGCGCGATCGACAGTTCGGTTACCTCGGACTGCAAACGCTCTACGATCGTTACTTTCTGCACTGCGGTGGCGTGCGCTTCGAGCTGCCGCAGGCGTTTTTCATGCGCGTGGCGATGGGGCTTGCGCTGAACGAGATCGGCCGGGAGGAGCGCGCCGAGGAATTCTATCGACTGCTCTCGTCGTTCGATTTCATGAGCTCCACGCCTACGCTGTTCAACGCGGGCACGCGCCGCCCGCAGCTTTCGAGCTGCTATCTCAGCACAGTCCCCGACGATCTGGAGGCTATCTACTCGGCCATTCGCGACAACGCGTTGCTGTCCAAGTTCGCCGGCGGACTCGGCAATGACTGGTCCCGCGTGCGCGCGCTGGGCGCCCACATCAAAGGCACTAACGGGCGCTCCCAGGGTGTGGTGCCGTTTCTCAAGGTAGCCAACGACACGGCGGTCGCAGTCAATCAGGGTGGCAAGCGGCGGGGGGCGGTATGCGCCTATATCGAGACCTGGCACCTGGATGTCGAGGAGTTCCTCGAGCTGCGCAAGAACACCGGCGACGATCGCCGCCGCACGCACGACATGAACACGGCCAACTGGGTACCGGATCTGTTCATGCGGCGGGTCGTCGACGGGGCCGATTGGACGCTGTTCTCGCCGGATGAGGTGCCCGACTTGCACGATCTCTACGGCGCGGCGTTCGAGGCCCGCTACCGCGAGTACGAGGCGATGGTCGGCCGCGGCGAGATCCGCAACTGCAAGCGCGTCCCGGCGGTTGCGCTGTGGCGACGCATGCTCAGCATGTTGTTCGAGACCGGCCATCCCTGGATCACCTTCAAGGACGCCTGCAACGCGCGCTCGCCGCAGCAGCACGCGGGCGTCGTGCACTCCTCGAACCTCTGCACCGAGATTACGCTCAATACCGCGGATGACGAGATCGCTGTATGCAATCTCGGCTCGGTCAACCTGGCGGCCCATATCAACGGTGACAGTCTCGACCTGGCACGCCTGGAGCGCACCGTGCGTACGGCTATGCGCATGCTGGACAACGTCATCGACATCAACTGGTACAGCGTCCCCCAGGCGCGACGGGCAAATCTACGCCACCGGCCAGTGGGTCTCGGGCTGATGGGTTTCCAGGACGCCCTTTACCGGCTCGGCCTGGCGTATGCCTCCCGGCAGGCGGTGGAGTTCGCCGACCGTTCCATGGAGGCGATCAGCTATTACACTATTCAGGCCTCCACCGAGCTCGCGCAGGAGCGCGGCGCCTATGCCAGCTTCGAGGGATCGCTGTGGAGCCGGGGTATTCTGCCCATCGACTCGATTCGCCTGCTTGCGGAGCAGCGTGGCGAGCCAGTGAACATGGACGTCTCCACGACCCTGGACTGGGATGCGTTGCGCGCGCGGGTCCAGCGCGTCGGCATGCGCAACTCCAACTGCCTTGCCATCGCGCCCACCGCGACCATCGCCAACATCATCGGCGTCTCGCCGAGCATCGAGCCCACCTACCAAAACCTCTTCGTGAAATCGAACCTCTCCGGCGAATTCACCGTGGTCAACCCCTACCTCGTCGACGCGCTCAAGGCGCGCGGGCTCTGGGATGCGGTGATGGCGAACGATCTCAAGTACTTCGACGGCTCGGTGCAGGCAATCGATCGGGTTCCCAGCGAGATCAAGGCGCTCTACGCCACTGCCTTCGAGATCGACCCCGAGTGGCTGGTGGAGGCCGCGAGCCGCCGGCAGAAGTGGCTCGATCAATCGCAGTCGCTGAACCTCTATATGGCCGAGGCGTCGGGGCCGAAGCTCGATGCACTGTATCGCCAAGCCTGGCGCAGCGGGCTGAAGACGACCTATTACCTGCGCTCGCTCGGAGCGAGTCATGTGGAGAAGTCCACCGTCGACGACGGTGTTCTTAACCGGGTTGCCGCCTGCGCAATCGATAGTCCTGACTGCGAGGCATGTCAGTAGGAAGGGTTTAAAACCCGCCCCCTACG
>JAKDMK010000070.1 GCA_030452365.1 Nitrococcus sp. | reverse complement strand
GCGCAGAATGACAGTACGGAAAAGTCATCCTGCGCAGAAGGGGGTGAGTAGTTACGACTACGGATAGATCAATTGGAACCGCGCTTGTCTCCACCTCGGCAAAGAAGCGTCGCACCCCGGGGTTGGCCTTGTTTTTCTTGCGGGCCTCGCTGATGACGTTGGTATCAATCAAGTACACGCGGCGCTTCATTTTTGTCGTCTACGCGCTCGAAATCCTCGTCGCGTCCGACGTAAGGCATAGCGGCCAGAACCTGCGCAAAAATCTTGTGCCGCGGCTTTAACAGAACCTGCTTCAGGATAGCGCGATGCTCCGCCTCGGCGCTGCGTTTATGGCGAACAGCGCGCTCCTTGAGCGCCTGCACGATTTGGTCATCCAGGTTGCGCACGATCAGATTAGCCCTGCTACGGGGGTTCTCCTCAGCGCTGCGGATGATTACAATGATATCATTGTGCACGCTTACGCCGCCAACCTCACCACAACTAACCCAAGCGGCGGTTCGACGGCTCGGTGCGGACTACCAATTGCCTGCACGAGCAGGTCAGAGACTTGCCAATTCTGGCTGCGGTAGCGCTGTGCACTGACGGCGCGGCCGCTTGATACGGTAGAGCGTTCTAGAGCGCGCGGCGCATCATCCGATGCGGGATGCCGACATCCTGGAAGATTTCGCCATAGGGCTCGAAATGCAGCTTCTCGTAGAAAGGGACTACGGGCACTTGCGCCGCCAGGGCCACTGAGCTCATCCCGGCCACGGCGGCCTCCTCCAGCACCGCTTGCAGTAACTGTTCGCCGATGCCGCGCCGCCGCCAGGCCGGCAGCACCGCCATGCGGCCAATGTGCGCATTGCGGGTGAGCCTTACCGTGCCGATTGCGCCGGCAGAGTCTATTACGGCCACTAAATGGCGGCTGGCACGGTCCAGGTCATCCCACTCCAGCTCCAGCGGAATACCTTGCTCTTCGATAAATACGCGCCGACGCACCGGCGCGGCCAAGTGACTCAGCTCGGCCCAGGTCCCTCTGAGCACAGTTACCGCGACCACATCAGGCCTCCCGGGCTAGGATCTCAGCAAGCCCAATATAGCTGGATGGGGTCAACGCCTCCAGCTCGCGCCGTACCGGCTCGGGTAGGTTCAACTCGCGCACGAATGCCTGTAGGGCGGCGGGCTGCATTCGTTGGCCACGTGTCAGGGCTTTGAGCCGCTCATAGGGCGCCTCGATGCCGTAGCGGCGCATCACCGTCTGTACGGCCTCGGCCAGCACGGCCCAGTTGGCTTCAAGATCGGCGCGCAACCGCTCGCGGTCCACGTCCAGCTTGTTCAGCCCTTTACATAAGGCCTGATAGGCGATATGCGAATGTGCGAGGGCGACACCGATGTTGCGCAGCACCGTCGAATCGGTCAGATCGCGCTGCCAGCGTGAGATCGGCAGCTTACGTGCCAGGTGGCCGAGCAGCGCATTGGCGATTCCCAGGTTGCCTTCGGCGTTCTCGAAATCGATCGGGTTGACTTTGTGCGGCATGGTCGAGGAGCCGACTTCGCTCTCGATCAGGCGCTGCTTGAAGTAGCCCAAGGCGATATAGCCCCAGATATCGCGGGCGAGATCGATCAGAACCGTATTCAGCCGCGACAAGGCATCGCAGAGCTCGGCTATGCTGTCATGGGGCTCGATTTGCGTCGTATACGGATTCCATTGCAGCCCCAGCCCCTCGACATGGCGCCGGGTGAGAGCGGGCCAATCTACTTCGGGGTAGGCGCAGACATGGGCATTGTAGTTGCCGACCGCGCCGTTGAACTTGCCATGCAGCGCCACGCTGAGTAGCTGATCATACTGGCGCTGCAGCCGGTAGACGAGATTGGCCAGCTCCTTGCCCAGCGTGGTTGGGGAGGCCGGTTGGCCGTGAGTGCGAGCGAGCATGACATCACCGGCGTGCGCGTGCGCGAGCCCTCGCAGCTGCTCGATGAGCTCATCAAGACTTGGGCGCAGCACCTGCCCTCGCGCGGCCTTGAGCATACGCGCGTAGGCAAGGTTGTTAATATCCTCGGATGTGCAGGCAAAGTGCACGAACTCTCGAAGTGGGGCGAGATCGGGGCATTCGGCGAGACGTTCCTTGAGGAAGTACTCCACCGCCTTTACGTCATGGTTAATAGTGGTCTCGATATGCTTAATCCGCTCGGCCGCAGCGAGGTCGAATTCATTCAGCAAGGCTTCGAGAAAGCGCTCGGCCTCTGCGGACAAAACCGGCACCTCGGCGATCGCGGGTTCGGCCGCCAGCGCCTGCAGCCACCGCACCTCTACGGTGAGGCGCTCGCGCAGGAGCGCGTACTCACTGACAAGCGCAGCCAGGGCCGCGGCTTTCTCACCGTAGCGACCGTCGATGGGGGAGATGGCGGTGAGTCGGGTTAGGTCCATGCTGTCGGGCGTAATTGCGGCGTAAATAGCCGCTTGCAGGGACAAGCTACAAATGAAATCGCAACATGGTGTAATTGTAATGACAACATGTTGAGTGAATCGCAACGCATTGTATACCCGCCAAGGCGGTTTTGCGCCCAGGGCGTGCTTACGTTGGCGGCGGGTGAACTCACAGGAGCGCGGTATGAGCGAGCAGTACCGGATCGAGAAGGACAGCATGGGCGAGCTGCGGGTGCCCGCGGAGGCGCTCTACGGCGCACAAACGCAGCGGGCGGTCGAGAATTTTCCCATCAGCGGCCTGCGCATGCCGCGGGCTTTCATGCGCGCCTTGGGGTTGATCAAGGCAGCCGCCGCGCGCGCTAACAGCGACCTCGGCGAGCTTGATGAGCGAACGGCCACTGCCGTAGCGCAGGCGGCGGAAGCGGTGGCAGGCGGGGACTACGATGCGCACTTCCCAGTCGACGTGTTCCAGACCGGATCGGGCACTAGCACCAACATGAATGCCAATGAGGTGATCGCGCGGCTGGCCTCGCGCGAGGCAGGGGTATCAGTGCATCCGAATGACCATGTGAACAGGGGGCAAAGCAGCAACGATGTTATCCCGACGGCTATTCACGTCAGCGCCGCTCTGGAATGTCGCGAGCGGTTGTTGCCGGCGTTCGCGGATCTGGCCGAGACCCTGGATGCGCGTGCGGCCGAGCTCGCCGAGGTGACTACAACCGGTCGCACTCATTTGATGGACGCAATGCCGGTCACCCTTGGCCAGGAGATCGGCGGCTGGGCCGCGCAGATACGCCACGCCGGCGCGCGTGTCGAAAGTGCGCTTGAGCGGGTCTACGCGCTCGCTCAAGGCGGGACAGCCGTGGGGACCGGCATCAATGCCCATCCTGAATTTGGCGCCCGGGTGGCCGCCCTTCTCGCTGAGCGCACCGGTATTGCGTTTCGTGTCAGCGAAAATCACTTCGCAAGCCTGAGCAGTCAGGATGCCGCTGTCGAGCTCTCCAGCCAGCTCAAGGGGGCCGCCGCCAGCCTGATGAAGATCGCCAACGACCTGCGCTGGATGAACAGTGGCCCGCTGGCCGGGCTCGGGGAGATCACCCTGCCTGCGCTGCAGCCCGGCAGCAGCATCATGCCGGGCAAAGTCAATCCGGTGATTCCGGAGGGCGTAGCAATGGTGGCCGCCCAGGTCATCGGCAATGACCTTTGCATCACCCTGGCCGGACAGTCGGGGAACTTCCAGCTCAACGTCATGCTGCCGCTGATTGCCTACAATCTGCTCCAGAGCATAGAGCTTCTGGCAAGCTCAAGCCGCGTGCTCGCGCAGAAGGCCGTCCGCGGCTTTACCGTCAATGAGCCGCGGCTGCAGCAGGCGCTTGCCCGCAACCCGGTTCTGGTGACGGCGCTCAACTCACTCATAGGCTATGAACGGGGGGCCGAGATCGCCAAGCGCGCCTACGCCGAAGGACGGCCCGTGATCGCGGTGGCGAAAGAACTGACGGATCTCTCCGAGGCCGAGCTGCAGCGCCTGCTGGACCCTCAGGCACTTACTCGCGGTGGTGTTCGCGAATGACCCGATCGGCCTCCGCGGCGCGGCGGGCGGTTGCTACCAGCCGCGTTCGACCGCGCGCTAACGGCGATCATAGCGGGCAAACGTTTGGCCCACACCATCAGGGGTATGCGCGTCGTAGTAGAGCGAGCGCAGGCAATAGTCCGCAGGGGCGCCGAGCAGCGCCCCTTCCATGATGGTGGCGAAGCCCTCGCCACCAAGCAAGCGGTGGACGGTCGTGAGAAACAGCGTGTTGAGGCACCCGGCGCTGACCAACGTGTGCAGGACCTGCGGCCCGGCGACGCAGTAGGCGCGGCGGTAGCCGAGCGCGGTCAAACGCGCGGCGATGTCCTTGCCGTCGATGCGCCGGTTACCGGCGAAACGCTCCACGATCAGGCCCTCCGCTGCCATTGCTGCGAACCGCTCGCTAGGCGGGGCATCGACCGTGAATACCCTGACGGTACGGCCCTCCTGCAGCAGTGTTTGCGGCGACGGAAAATCGAGATCCTCGCTCAAAAAGACTACATCCGGCTGCTCCCCTAGGCCCTGGCGCCGGCGCCAACGGCGGATGTCGGCAAATGCGCTCGCCGATCCGACCGGCAGGCTGTCCTGTGCCTGACCGGCGGCCCAGTCACGTAAATAGCGCCCGGAGCAGATAAGATAAGCACATCGGCGTGCCCCGCCAGCTCCTGCAACAGCCGCCAGTCATGGGGGTTTGCGGTGGTACTCGGGACCACTTGGCGGCCAGGCGGCTGCACGATAGCGATGCGTCCATCGAGGCTCATCACGAAGTTGGCGTATACGAACAGCCCCGCATTCAAGGAGCTGGGGACAAGGGGCGCATT
Source organism: Nitrococcus sp. (assembly GCA_030452365.1). Classification (GTDB taxonomy): domain Bacteria; phylum Pseudomonadota; class Gammaproteobacteria; order Nitrococcales; family Nitrococcaceae; genus Nitrococcus. Next base: position 4,071 of record JAKDMK010000070.1, on the reverse strand, counting down.
GAGGTAGAGCCCTTCCAGCGCGGTTGCCTCAATAGGGGGTGGATAAAGGCGCAGCAAAGATGGTGTCATGACCGGAATATTTCGATCCCGTAGTCGGCGGAGTCTGGTTAGGTTAACAGAAGGAATCCCATTCTCGGATTGGATATGTGGCGAGGAATAGAGTAGAAGGGGGCGGACGCCTTAATGCGGTAGCTCGGTCAGCGGCGGTAAAAGCGTCAGTGCATTAACGGCTCTAACCGCTTTAACTGCGCTTGGCTAACCGATTCGGTATGAACGCGAAAACCCGGTAAGATTGCTAAGAACTGCGCCTGCCCCACAGCAATTCGGCAAGTTCGAGAGCAGCAATGGTCCGCCCGCAAGCGTTCGATATCGATTGTACCGCCTGCCCGCGGCTCGCGACTTTTTTGCGCGAGACCCGCGCGCTTCATCCGACCTACTATGCGCGACCGGTACCGGCGTTCGGCCCCCGCGGTGCCCGACTACTGGTCGTCGGTCTGGCCCCGGGCATGCGTGGGGCCAATGCCACGGGGCGTCCGTTCACCGGCGATTTCGCCGGCATTCTGCTCTATCAAACGCTCTTCGCGACCGGGTTCTCTAACCAACCCCGAGGTGACCGGCCAGATGATGGCCTAGAGCTGTACGACTGCCGGGTGACCAATGCCGTACGCTGTTTGCCACCGGCGAACAAGCCGACCGCGACCGAGGTCAAGAACTGCGGCCGCTTTCTAAGCCATGACCTGGCCGCAATGCCTGCCGGTGGGATCGTGCTCGCATTGGGGCGAATCGCGCATGAAGCGGTGTTGCGCTGCGAAGGCCAGCGCCAGCGCGACTACCCTTTCGCACATGGCCGGCGGCATCCGTTATCACGCCGACGAACGCTGCTCGATTCCTATCACTGCAGCCGTTACAACACACAGACCGGGCGGCTCACTAGCGCAATGTTTCATGCCGTGCTAAGCACCGCCCGAGAGCTGCTTTCGGCGGCTGGGGCCTAGGCAGCCATCAATCCATCGATCGTGGATGAACACAGACGACGGCTTCGATCCCAAGGCACTGCTCGCGACCTTGCCCGAGAGCCCCGGTGTATATCGAATGCTCGATCAGGCCGGGAAGGTTATTTATGTCGGCAAGGCACGCAAGCTCAAACATCGCCTGAGCAGCTACTTCACGCGTACGGCGCACAACGCCAAGACGAAGGCGATGATTGCGCAGGTGCACGATGTGCAGATCACGCTGACGCACACTGAAGCCGAGGCACTGCTGCTCGAAAACCACCTCATTAAAGAGCTGCGCCCGCGCTACAATGTGTTGCTGCGCGACGACAAGAGCTATCCTTATATCTATTTGTCCAAGCAGAAGCACTTCCCGCAGCTTGCTTTCCACCGTGGGTCGCGCCGCCAGGCGGGCCGCTACTTCGGACCATTCCCCAGCGCCGGAGCCGTGCGCGAGACGCTCAACCATCTGAAGAAGATCTTCCCGCTGCGGCAGTGCCGCGACACTTTCTTCAATAACCGCTCACGGCCTTGCCTGCAGTACCAGATCAAGCGTTGCACGGCACCGTGCGTCGGTTATATCGCCGAGCCGGCCTACGCGGTGGACGTTCGCCACGTGGAGATGTTCCTCGACGGGCACAGCAACCAGGTGATCGATGAACTGGTGCAGCGTATGGAGGGTGCCGCCGAGGCACTCGAGTACGAGGAGGCCGCTCGGCTGCGCGACCGAATTTCGGCATTGCGGCGCATACAAGAGCGCCAATACGTCGCCGGCGCCCGGGGCGATATCGATGTCGACGTTATTGCCTGCGTGGGCCGAGCCGGATTGATCTGCATACAGGTCTTCATGATCCGGGATGGCCGCAATCTAGGTAATCAGACCTTCTTTCCGCAGATACCCGAGGGGACGAGCGAAGCCGAGGCCCTCTATGCCTTCGTTGCACGCCATTACCTGGGTCGGGCTATACCCGCGCAGCTGCTGGTCAGCCACGATTTCGAGGATCGGGCGTTGCTCGAGGAGGCCTTGGCACGCGATGCCAAGCATCGGGTCCGTATCCATTGGCGTGTGCGCGGTGAGCGCAGGCGCTGGCTGCAAATGGCCGCGAGCAATGCCGGGCATGCGCTCGCCGCGCAGATCGCGACTCGAGCCGGCATGGAACGGCGGTTCGAGGAGCTGCAGCTTGCGCTCGATCTCGACGGTATGCCTGAGCGTATCGAGTGCTTCGATATCAGCCATACCCAGGGGGAGGCTACGGTGGCTTCCTGCGTGGTCTTCAACCGCGCCGGGCCGCTAAAGTCGGACTACCGGCGGTTCAACATCGCCGGAATCGAGCGCGGGGATGATTACGCCGCACTGCGCCAAGCCCTTGAGCGGCGCTATACGCGGCTCAAGCGCGGCGAGGCACCCATTCCCGACATTCTGCTCATCGATGGCGGCCGCGGTCAGCTCAAGCAGGCGCGCGAGGTATTACAGGAGCTGCAGGTGGAGGCCGTCGAGCTCATCGGTATCGCCAAGGGGCCGCGCCGGCGCCCGGGTGAGGAGACCTTGTTCATCGCCGGGCGGCCGACGGCGCTGCAGCTAGCGCCCGACTCACCGGCGCTGCACCTCCTGCAACAAGTTCGCGATGAAGCGCATCGCTTCGCGATCACGGGGCATCGGGCGCAGCGTGGCCGCAAGCGCACGACCTCCGTGCTGGAGGAGATCCAGGGCTTGGGTCCGAAGCGACGACAGACTTTGCTAAAACAGCTTGGTGGGCTACGCGGTGTGCAGCGCGCCGGAGTCGAGGATCTGGCAAGGGTCGCGGGCATCAGCCGGTCTTTGGCAGAACGGATTTACCAGAGCCTACATGGCTAAAGCTGTCTGCATCCAGAGCAGCCGAGCGCTCGCTTGCCATGTTACAGTTTGCGGCTGCAGGCAAGGCGGTCTTGACCTTCGCCGCGAGGGGATCTGATGAGCTGGAATCTGCCCAACCTCCTCACATGGCTGCGCATCGCCCTGATCCCCGTGCTCGGACTGATTTTCCTATTGCCTTATCCCTGGTCAAATGCCACGGCCGCCGCCCTCTTTGGATTTGCCGGACTGACTGACTGGCTTGACGGTTATCTCGCTCGCCGCTGGGGTCAGACCTCGGCTTTCGGCGCCTTCCTCGATCCGGTAGCGGACAAGCTCATCGTCGCAGTGGCGCTGATCGCGATTCTAGTCACCACGCCTGCAGCGGCCGTGGGAGTGCCGGTTGCGATTATTATCGGGCGCGAGATTACGGTCTCGGCGCTGCGCGAGTGGATGGCGGAGTTGGGCAAACGGGCAAGTGTCGCCGTTGGCGGGATCGGCAAGCTCAAGACGGCCGCACAGATGATTTCGATCGTGTTGCTGCTCTATGCGCACGACATCTACGGTATCCCCGTCTGGCTGATCGGGTTCTGGCTGCTCTACCTTGCGGCTGGCCTTACGCTCTACTCAATGGTGCTGTATCTGTACGCGGCCTGGCGCGCCGTCGGGCACCTTGCAGAGAACGAGATGAGAACCTATAGGCTTGACAGCAAGGCCGGGCTCACTAGAATAAATCCAGATACAAAGCGGGAATAGCTCAGTTGGTAGAGCACAACCTTGCCAAGGTTGGGGTCGCGAGTTCGAGTCTCGTTTCCCGCTCCAAGCTCTTATGCCCTGGCTCTGCCGGGGTTTTTTTCTCGCACAAGCTGCCGCTCGTAAGGCGCCGACGGCATTGATATCATTCTATTCTCAACTGCTCAAACTCGCGGCTAGGTGGCAGAGTGGTTATGCAGCGGCCTGCAAAGCCGTGGACGTCGGTTCGATTCCGTCCCTAGCCTCCACGCAGTAAACAACCTTCTTGGGGAGCTTCTTGCAAGCTCCCTGAGTGGGATCTATCCCCTTCCCTCAAGAATGCGCCTGGAAGACCCCTCAAATTTTGAGTCCACGTGCAGTTCCGCAGCCCGGTGCGGCGATCGGATGTACAATGATCGCTATCGGATGAATCAAACGCTTGGTCCCAAGCCATGGGCCCTAACCGCAATTTATGCCTAAAATTGGGCTGTGTGCCGATTGGTGTGTTTTTTGCCG
>JAKDMK010000364.1 GCA_030452365.1 Nitrococcus sp. | reverse complement strand
GTCCTGGCGCAGATAACGGCCGGCGGTGTCGAGCAGGACCGCATCGTCCGTGAACCACCAGTCGCAGTTGCGAGTACCGCCCACACCGCGCAGCGCCTCCTGGCCAAACTCCTGGCGCAGCGGGAAGCTCAACCCGGAATTAGCCAGTGCCGTCGTCTTGCCCGAGCCCGGCGGACCGACGATCACGTACCAGGGAAGCTGATAGAGATTGCCGCCCTTGTTCGAACCACGCAGGAAGCCGATCGCCTCCTCGAAGACCCGGTGCAGCTCCGCACCCGCCGCATCGTCAGCGGATTCGGCGGCGCCCACGATCTCCGCATGCAACCGCGCGTTGGCCCGCCGGATGCGCCAATAACGCAGCAACGCCGCCAACGCCCATACCACGACAATGACGCCGATGGCGATCGCTCTGGCGGGGACCTCGGCCAGTGGCCGGACCTCGGCGAAAGCGACATAGGGCCCGAAGAACCAGATCAGGAGGCTGAGCAGAACGACGCCTATTAGCCCCAGAAACCAGCCCGAAACCAGCACCGAAAACAGCCGTTTCATTGTCCTGCCCCTGGGAGGTAGATCATCTCGATGCGACGATTTCGCGCCCGGTTCTGCGCGGTGTCCACCGGGCGATAGCGCGGCCGGTCGGCACCGACACCGATATAGCTCACCAAATCGGGTACCGTCAGTGATTTCCTTAGCCGCCCCGCCGTATTGCGCGCGCGTAGCCACGAGAGCTCATAGTTGTCCTTGATCGCCAGCGAGTGGATGGGCACATCGTCGGTGTGGCCGATTACTAGCACGCGTCCGCCGATGCGATCGAGCGCCTTGGCAATACGGTCAATCACCGGCAGATAGGCATCACTCAAGGTCGTGCGGCCGGAGGCGAAGGCACCCCCGGTCAATGTCAGCCGGGTGCCGCCGGCCTCCATCGACTCAACCAGCAGGCGATCTGGGTCGGCGCCCTTTAGTAGTTCAACGAGGCTCGGACCCACCACCGGTGCAGTCCGCGACGGGGACTCGAAGGTCGCCTGCTTAACGGCATTGAGCTCGCCCAAGATCGGCGCCGCGGCCGTGTTCAACAAGGTATGGAAGGTAAGGAAAGCCGCTATCGAGACGGTCGCGGCGATGGTAACGAACACCCAAGCCGGCAGACCGCGGACCAGCCGGTGGCGGCGATCCTCGAGCCCACGCCAACTCGGGGACAGCTCCCGGTTGGTCTCCTCGCGCCAGGTGCGGATGCGCGCGTAAAGCCGCTCCCGGGTCTCGGCGAGGGCCTTACGCCCGGAGTCGGAAATCCGAAACTTACCCTCGAAGCCGAGCGCGAGACAGACGTAGAAGAATTCGATCAGCTCGCAACGGGGCTCCCGGTCGGCGAGAACCCGCTCGACCATCTGAAAGAACTTCTCGCCGCCGGCGGTATCGTTGTGGAACGTCAGCAGCAATGGGCGACTAGCCCAGAGGCTGTGCCCGCCCCAAGGCGTATTCATCACCGCCTCATCGATGTACGTGCACAACCCATAGCGCGCCGCCATTACCGACTCGGGACCGACGTTGCTCTCCACCGCTTGGCGCTCGAACGCTTTCACCTCGCGCACGACCCGCTCGTGCAGCCCCGCTACGTCTCCATGCTCACGGCTACGACGCAGCCCGGCGGCAAGTAGAAGCAGCGCTGCAGCCGCCTTAACCAAAGGATTCAGCCCCTGTCCGGCAAAGGCGCCGAAATCGTCGATCGGCCCACCCCTCGCAGCGGACATCGGCGGTGGCACCGGCGCCGCCGGCTCGGGGACAACCGCGGCGGGCCGTCGGCCACCCGGGTTGGGCCGGATAACGGTATGATCGTCGAACCAGGGAGGGGAGCCGTTCCCGCTCATCGCGTCTGCCCTCGGATCGCCCAGAGCTCCATCTTCAGTTCAGGAAGATGCCCAGCGGCGTGGACCGCGATGCCCCCGGAGGCGGCAAGCTGCTTCCATAAGGGACTGCTTCGGCGCAACTCGAAGTACACATGGTTGGCATAGTAGGGAATCTGGCGCGGCGCCACCGGCACCGGGATCAGATCTATGCCGGGCAGGTTATTGTTGACCAGTTCGGCTATCCGCTCCACCGGCGCAATCTTGACCTGCGTGGGCAGGCGCTGGCGCAGATCCTCCGCGGGGAGGCTTGCCCGCGCTGTCAGCACGAAGTTAGCGGTCTCCAACAGAGACAAGTCCGCGACCTTGGCGACGCTGATCCCGTGACGACCGGTAGCCTCCAGAGGAATAGGGATGGCCGGAGCCTCCCGCACCGTCCGGAACTCGGAGCGAAGCAGCTCGATCAGTGGCTCGAAGGAGTCAGCCAACGCCGCGTGCCGGTAGGGTGCGAGTGCGGGCGGGCGTCTCTCCTCCCGGGTCAGGGTGGCGAGCTCGCCGACCATTCCCAGGAAAAGAACAAATAGGCGCTCGGGGTGCAGGTGCAACGCCTCCGCCAGATGAGCAACCACTGGCGCATAGCGGTTAATGATCTGAAGCATGAGGAAATCGGTGATCTCTCCGGCGCCGCCACGGCCGCTGGCGGTGACACGCTCGGCCAGATATTCGGCGCGCTGCGCCAGCAGTCCACGCACCTCGTTGGCGAACGCTTGCAAACGCCGCGCGGCACCGGCGCGGGTCACTGTCGGAATGAACCCATCGTCCAGGATGATCTGCCGGTCGGCCCGGCACTCGAGAATCTGGGCAACGGGAATACAAGCGTAAGCCTCCAGGGTTTCGCCGGCCAGTGCCAGCCGTGCGTTCAGGCGTCCCACCTCGACCACGGTGGAGGCGGCGCTGTCCAGCACGTTATCGCGCACCTCCGCGTCCTCCGCACGATAGCGGAACAGCCCGTTAGCGCCCGCGCCGCGCGCGACCTCAATCCCGCCATCGGTGCGCAACGGTAACGCGAGATACACCGTGCGGTCGCGAACCGACTCGTCGACATCAAACGGCGTGGGTAACGGATCGTCATCTGGCATGGCGAAGGGCGTGCCATCGGGGAACACCCCACGGGCGGAGCGCAGGCCAAGCTTCCCGATACTCAACAGATCGTCGTCGAGCTCTATATCCTGAAACCCCCAGCCGTAGGCCGTCGTAGCGCCGAGACGAGCGTCTACATAGCGCTCCAGGAACCGGTCATGCTGCTGAAAGTGCTGGGGCTCGAGGAACAGGCCCTCGCTCCAGAGTATCCGGCTGTTGCGTGACATGAACTAAGTCCTTTGGACCATCCACAATAACTATTCGAAATCGACCGAAACCGTTGCGCGTTGCAGCCAGATGACGAACTTACGGGAGCCGAACCATCCCTCCTCGGGGATTTCCACCACATCGCGCCAGTCCCCTGCCGGGTCGTTGAGATAGTAAAACCCCGCGACGA
>JAKDMK010000363.1 GCA_030452365.1 Nitrococcus sp. | reverse complement strand
GAAAGCTATCTGCTGGAATTGACACGCTACGTGGTACTAAACCCGGTGCGTGCCGGCCTGGTGGTGAGACCGGAAGTGCGGCAATGCGAGAACTGACCCTCAGATTTAGATTCGGATTCGGATTCGTAGATTCGCAATCTCTGAACCTTACCTCGCCGGCTGCTCACAATGCCAAGCAATTAGATGGTTTCTCGTGACGGCAAGCTCCTTGCTTAACGAAGTGACCGCATACAGACTGTCGGAATCATCCGCATGAGTCAACCCCGAAGGAGCATGAAGACTTGAATGCTGTTCATCATCGGCTGATGTCACGGGACTACGTATGCCACTCTTGCACATGGAGGACCACATGAAATTCGTCATGCGCATCGTTCTATTCATCTTTGCCGTCGGAGGACTGGGCCTCGCCGGTACCCTGGCTCACGCGCAACAATGGAACGGCCCTGCGAATCCGAAGGGTACCATTTGGAGACCGGGCAACGTGGCGGTCGGAGAAGAACCTCGGCGAGGAGACGATCCGAGGGCCATGATAGAGGTGACCAGACCTCTCGCCTCGTCAAACGACCAAGACGATCGCTTGTTTAGCGCGAGTACGCTTTACAAGGACAACACAAGTCCGAAATTTGAGGTGGACACGAGACGCGCCTACGCCGGCGGAGCCAGGAGCAAGGCCGGCATCCTGCCAGCCGACTTTGATCTCGCAGTCCACCGAAGTGCCGCCATCGGAGTGGTCAACATCAACGAAAACATTCCAAGTGGGTACAGATTGGTCGTCGGGGGCAATATCCTGGCGGAAGAGGTCCGCATCAAGTTGATCAAGGATTGGTCCGACTTTGTGTTCGAGCCGGCCTACCGGTTGAAAAGCCTGCCCGAGGTCGAAGCGTTTATTCGTGACCACCATCGCCTTCCGGACATCCCCAGTGCGACGGACGTGGCGGAGCGTGGCATCGATCTCGGTCGGATGCAATCGACATTGCTGGCAAAAATCGAAGAGCTCACCCTCTATGTGATCGAGCAGCAGAAGAACCTTGAGACCTTACGCGGCAAGGTGACGAAACTGGAGCAGGAGAATGCGGCTCTTACACCGACGGCCAGCCGATAGGCCCGCCCCTGCGAAAAGAAAGGATCTGACGATGAAAGGCATGCTGATGGTGATCACGGCGCTTGTCTTTGGCATAGCGGCATCCACGGAGACATCCGCAAAAAAGAGCGAGCCCCAATTACCGCTCAACCAAGTCGTGGAGCCGGGCGTCGCAAAGACGTTCGGCCATCAACGAAGCGTCGTCATGGTGGAGGGGTTCTGGGCAAAGGCCGGATCCGATGTCACCGTCTCCATCGACGAACTGGCGAACACGCTGATTCAGATGGCCGCCCCGGTTCCCATCCCGACCGACATCTCAATCAGAGTGCCGGCGACCGGGGCTGATATGACCGGGTCACCCGGAACCGGTTCCAAGGTGGTGGAGATCGGGGATGGCGTCTCGTTGCCGAACCCAGCCGGCTACTATGCGGTCACCAGCATTGGGATCCAGGAGAAAGGCAACAATCCCTGCCTGCTCACTCTTTGGGGACGGATGGTGGACCCGGCCTTTGAGTCGGCGGACAGAAAGTTGGCACAGTTCGAACTCGAGAAGTGCCGATCGTTTCCCTTCTCCACCATGGTCGATTTCAAACAAGCCCAATTGCCTAAGTCATCGGATACGTTCGTGCGTGGAGTACTCGCCTGCGGCGGACATACCGGAATTCTTCCCCAAGGGGCATACTCATCGCTGTCATGGGAGATCAAGGGCTTGAAAGTCCATGGGGGTCGCGTCGTCCCGGAAACCGACGAGGTGGAACCGATGGATAAGGTCAGCGAATTCACACGCGCCAATTGCATCAAGGACGAGGCCGGAGCCTATGGCCCTGGGTGGACCGTCTGGCATGAATGTCCCATCGGCGAACTGATGACCGGAGTCCGCCTGTACCGGTATGAAGACAAATGGTTCACAGGCATGAGCGCCATCTGCAAGATTCCACAGCGGTCTGTTCCACCTCGCAAACCAGTCAAGGATCCAGTGGGAATATGACCGAGTGTGGCGGTACACGGAAGGCAATGGGCCAGTGGTTGAGGGTCAGGACTTGGATTATCACGGTGCTCCCAAGCGGCATTGTTGTAATGCAAGATCTGGCCTGAATAGGAATGGAATAAGTTCTGAATACTGAATAGTGACCGGTATCCAAAAGTCTCGGGAGAAATTAGGGTCAGACTGCTATTTTATGCTACGCTTCGGCGGATACCCAGACTGAACGTACGCCATGCCCCGTCAACCCCGCTACAACCTGATCAGCGTCCCGCAGCACGTCATCCAGCGGGGCAACAATCGGCAGGCGGTATTTTTTGCCGATGAGGACTATCGCACCTATCTTGAGCATCTAAAAGCCGCCGCGGATCGCCATCACTGCGATCTACACGCCTACGTGCTCATGACCAACCATGTGCATCTTCTTGCAACGCCGGGTACGCCCCGGCCAGCGAGGGCGGCCGAAGAAGCAACCTGAGGATGCGGTTGATCAGTAATAAATATCAGTCTGACCCCACTTCTCGCCGATCGAACCTTATTCGTTAGGCCTTGTCATTTCTCTGAGCCTTGATACCAGCCGCAATGCTTTTTACCGATTCGCCCTCAAATAGTTGCTCGCGCTCTGCCGTATAGTCTCCGCTGCCTGTTCTAAACTGATTGAGAAAGCGCATGGCATCAACAACACCGAGTTCTTGGACTAATGCGCGTTTAGCACGACTGGTCAGCACGGATATGGGTTGAATAGAAACACTCATTTCGTTACCTCCGGCACCAGGCCAAGAAGAGTAGTGACTTTGCAGGACAAACCTGAGAGTGCTTTAGCCTTCTGAAATAACCTGTCATCGCAGGTGCAGAAGAAATCGGCTTTTGCTGTCGAAGCCAGAGCTAAATGGATGGCGTCCATTGGACGCACCCCGCTTTGCTCGAAGATGAGCGCCAAAGCCTCTACGTTGTCAGTGAACAGCAGACGCTCCGAAGCAAGTGCCAAGACCTCAAGAACTTCATTGCGACGCGTTTCGTCGGGAATGCGTGAAACCTCATATTCCAGTGCCTCCGAGCCAAGCAGCATCTGTTCCCCTGCTTGGACAGTAGCGAGAACAGCGAAAACTGCTTCTGTTTCTACTTTGATACGAGGTTGGGTCTGGTCGTCGAACGGACGTTGCAAACAGCAGTTATCAAGGTAAAGGCGCATGGTAGGATTGTACTCTTATCGCGTGCGTCTTTGAGCCTAACGGGCCGCGAGCTGAGCGGTACCCGTGACGCGGAATTAGGGTCAGACTGCTATTTTATGCTACGCTTCGGCTGATACCCAGACTGAAC
>JAKDMK010000362.1 GCA_030452365.1 Nitrococcus sp. | reverse complement strand
TCTACGTGCTTCAAAAGATGCCCTTGCATGATCGCCACCAAGACGGTATCTACGGGCTAACCCGACCTACGGCCTACAGCCTACGGCCACTGGCGCCATCGAAGAATGCCGGAGTCGCTGTAAGGACCAGGTGTACGTCCAAGACACGCCCATCGATCTCATCCATGAGCTAACGCAAGACGTTGAGACTCCTTTTCGCGCACATTGCCGCTACCGCGAGCGATTGGCATGGCATTCGAGCACCAGGGTTGGTGGGCAAGCCGCGAGCACCTGGGCTGACATAAGCTGGTATCTTTGCTGCTCAAGTTCATGTGCTGGGCGGGGTAATTCATTGCGGTTCGTAAGCCATCCGGGCGGCCTACAGAATTCAGTAGGCGGCAATAGGGCCGTTGCGGCTTAACCATGACCCGCATGTTGGCGGATTATCGCTGACGACTCACCAAAACAATATTCCGAAAGGAGCACACCACGCATGGCCGGCAATGAAGCAGGTAACACCGATCTGGCCTATGCGGATACCCTCTGGAAATCGGCCGATGCCTTGCGCGGCCAGGTCGATGCCGCCGAATACAAGCATGTCGTCCTTGGGTTGCTGTTCCTCAAGTACATCTCTGACGCTTTCGACGCCCGCCGCGAGGTGCTCAAAGCCGAGCTGAAAGCCGATGGCATCGCCGGCCCACATTGTGAGGCCCTGCTGGAGGACCGCGACGAATACACCGCCGAGCGCGTGTTCTGGGTGCCGCCCGAGGCACGCTGGACCAACCTGCAGAGCCAGGCCACGCGGCCGGACATCGCCACCTTGATCGATGACGCCATCCTCGCCGTCGAGCGCGACAACCTGGGCCTCAAGAACAAGCTGCCGCGCGATTACGCCCGCCGCGGAATCGCGCCGGAGAAAATGAAGGGGCTGATCGATCTGATCGCCGATATCGGCTTCAAGGGAGGCAGAGCCCGCGCCCGCGACATGCTCGGCCGTGTGTACGAGTACTTCCTCGGCAAGTTCGCGCAGGCCGAGGGCAAGCTCGGCGGCGAGTTCTTCACCCCGCGCTGCATCGTGCGGCTGCTGGTGGAAATGCTGGAGCCTTACGAAGGCCGTGTGTACGACCCCTGTAGCGGCTCGGCCGGCATGTTCGTGCAGTCCGAACGCTTCGTCGAAGCCCACGGTGGCCAGACCACCGACATCTCCATCTTCGGCCAGGAATCCAACCCCACCACCTGGCGGCTGGCGCATATGAATCTCGCCATCCGCGGCATCGAGACCAACCTCGGCCAACAGCCGGCCGATTCCTTCCTGCGCGACCTGCACCCGGACCTGAAAGCCGACTACATCCTCGCCAATCCGCCGTTCAACGTCTCCGACTGGTCCGGCAAGCTGCTGGAAGGCGACGTGCGCTGGCGCTACGGCACGCCGCCCACCGGCAACGCCAACTACGCCTGGATCCAGCACTTCATCCATCACCTCGCCCCGCCAAACGGCCACGGCGGCGGCGTCGCCGGCTTCGTCATGGCCAACGGCTCGCTCTCGTCCAACTCCGGCGGCGAGGGTGAGATCCGCCGGCGCATCGTCGAGGCCGATCGGGTGGACTGCATCGTCGCGCTGCCGGCGCAGCTCTTCCTCACCACCGGCATTCCCGCCTGCCTGTGGTTTCTCACCCGCGACAAGACCGGCGAAAATCTAAAAGCCGGCGGGCGCGACCGCCTTGGCGAAACCCTGTTCATCGACGCCCGCAAGCTCGGCACCATGCAAACCCGGACGCTGCGCGTGCTCACCGGCGGCGACGACGGCGAAACCCTGCTCGCCGACGGTCTGGGCGACCCGAACTTCGATTCGGACATCGGCCGCATCGTCTACGCCTATCGCCAGTGGCGCGGCGAACCTCCGCCGGAATGGTGGATCGAGGCCGAACATGGCGCCTGGGCATACCAGGACATTCCCGGCTTCTGCAAAAGCGAAACCATCGCAGGCATTGGCAAGCACGGCTTCGTGCTGACGCCGGGGCGCTATGTCGGTGCCGAGGCGCAGGAAGATGATGGCGAGCCGTTCGCGGGAAAATATCCGCGGTTGCTGGCCGAGCTGGAGGCATGCTTTGGCGAGGGAGAGCGATTGATGGCGGTGGTGCGCGAGCAGTTGAAGAGGGTGGAGCCATGAGCAACAACGACGCCATCCGCTGGCTGCAGCGTCTGGAGCATTTTGAGACCGCGCTGGCCAAGCTCAACGACGCCTGCCAGCGCGACAGTTATTCAGAGCTGGAGATGGCTGGGGTTATCCAGTTCTTTGTTTTTAGCCAAGTGCTGGCCTGGAGTACGCTCAAGGATCTGCTCTATGTCGAAGGCGTCGACGCTAAAACTCCGCGGGCCGTGTGGCGCGAAGCGCACGCTGCCGGCTTTGTGGAGGACATCGACACCGCCCTCGGCACCATCGCCTTTCGCAATGAACTATCGCACCGTTACAGCGAAGCAATGGCCCGTCGCGCGCTTGAACGTATCCGCGCCGATTACCTGCCACTGCTAACCGACATCCTGGGCAAGCTTCAGGCGAAGCGGGAAAGTGAGCGTGGCGCGTGATTGATCACGACGCATCCATGGGGCCGGACGGGCTTACCCGTCGGGACCGTGATCTCATCCGCGACGTGCTTGCGCGTTACCCCGATGTGCGGCGGGTTACTCTGTTCGGCTCTCGTGCCATGGGTACCTTCGGTCGCGGATCGGACATCGACCTGGCGCTTGAAGGCCCTGGACTCGACGCCCGCATGCTGACCCGTATCGCCACTGCGCTGGAAGACTCCGATCTTCCCTACAAGGTCGATCTGTTGCTGCGCGACGATCAACTGGAACCGAAGTTGGAAACGCATATCCGGCAGCATGGGAAGCCGTTTGGGTGGGAGCAAACCACTTGGGGTGAAGAAATCTCATTGGAGTATGGCAACTCTCTCAAAGATTATTCGGACGCAACTTCGGGCTTTCGCGTATTTGGCACGAACGGACCGATCGGATGGACAGACAAGCCGATTGCGGACGGTCCTGGTGTGATTCTCGGTCGCAAAGGTGCGTATCGAGGAGTGCATTTTTCACCCGATCCATTCTTCGTGATTGATACCGCGTATTACGTCGTCCCAAAGACTGAGCTTGATATGCGCTGGTTGTACTACGCCATGATTCATTATCAGCTCGGCCAGATCGACGATGGTTCACCAATCCCATCAACCACGCGGGCAGCGGTATATCCGCGCGAGATTGTCGTGCCTCCGCTCGATGAACAACGCTATATTTCGCGCGTCCTCGGCGCGCTCGACGACAAGATCGAGCAGAACCGGCGCACGGCGCAGGCGCTGGAGCGGCTGGCGCGGGCCATCTTCCGCGCCTGGTTCGTGGACTTCGAGCCGG
>JAKDMK010000361.1 GCA_030452365.1 Nitrococcus sp. | reverse complement strand
TTGGCATTGACGTTGCCGAAGCGTTGTTCGTCGGAGACTCTGACAGCGACGTAGCCTGCGCCCGCGCCGCGGGCTGTCCGGTGGTGGTGGTCGCGGATGGCTACAGTCACGGCATTCCGGCCGCTGAGCTCGGCGCCGACGGTGTTATTAATTCGTTCCGAGACCTCGTTTAGACTCGACCACGCTCCGACTGGTGATCTGATCGCGCTGTTTCATCCAACAAGTGCAGCGATTGCAGGCTCAGGGGGTAACTACTCACCCCCTTCCGCGCAGGATGACGAGGGGTGAGCAGTTAGCTCAGGGGTTTTCTTCACCATCACCCAGCCGGATCTCCTGGACCCGCTGAAAGCCCCGCGGCAGACTGGCCCCGCGGCGGCCGCGTTGCCCGATATAGCGATCAAGATCACTCGAGCGCAGCGTGAGCGTGCGCTTACCGGCCTGCAAAACGACAGAACGTTCGGGCGGCACGGCCAAAACGCCTGCGACGACCTCATCGCGTATCTCAAGCCGCGACTTCGGGATCTGGATGAGCTTGTTGCCTTTGCCCTTACCGAGCTCTGGTAGCTCTTGCAGCGGGAAAGCCAACAGCCGCCCGGCCGTGGTGACCGCAACCAGGCGATCCCGTGCTAGCGTGTACACCCGTGCGGGCTTGAGCACCCGCGCTCCGCCGTTAACGCTCAAAACCGCCTTGCCGGCGCGGTTCTTACTATAGAGAGCACTCAGACGCGCGATAAACCCGTAGCCGTGATCACTTGCCAGCAGCCAGAGCGACTCCGGATCGTCGAGCAGTACGTATCTAAACTCGGCCCCGACAGGCAAGGTCAAGCGCCCCGTTAAAGGCTCTCCTTGCCCTCGTGCCGAGGGCAGCGTATGTGCCGGCAGACAATAGGCGCGACCTTGGGAATCAAAAAAAACCGCCTGCTGACTGCTGCGGCCGCTGGCGATATCACGATAGCCATCGCCGGCCTTATAACTTAGCCGCTGCGCATCCACATCATGGCCCTTGGCCGCCCGGATCCATCCCTTCTGCGAGAGCACAAGGGTTACCGGTTCGCTCGGCACGAGTTCGGTCTCGCTCAGCGCCCGCGCCGAGTCACGCTGCACCAGCGGCGAGCGGCGCTCATCGCCGTATTTGCGCGCATCCTCTTCCAGCTCCGATTTAATCAAGGCCTTGAGCTTTGCCTCCGAATCCAGGATGGCACGCAGCCGGTCTCGCTCCCGCTGCAATTCGTCCTGCTCAGCGCGAACCTTGATCTCCTCGAGCCGCGCAAGATGGCGCAGGCGCAGCTCCAAAATGGCCTCGGCCTGGCGCTCGGTCAGCCCAAAGCGTTGCATCAACACCGGCTTGGGCTTGTCCTCGGTGCGGATGATCGCGATTACCTCGTCGATGTTGAGAAACGCGATCAGGTAGCCATCGAGGATGTGCAGCCGCGCCTCGACCTTGTCCAGGCGCCAGCGCAAGCGCCGGCGTACCGTCTGCGTTCGAAAGCGCAGCCAGTCTGTCAGAATCTGCCGCAGCCCATGCACCCGCGGCCGGGCATCCAGGCCGATGACGTTCAGATTGACCCGATAGCTCTTCTCCAAATCCGAGGTGGCGAACAAGTGATGCATCAATTCTTCGGCGTCCACCCGGGCGCTGCGCGGGGTGACGATCAATCGAGTTGGGCAGTCATGATCGGACTCATCGCGCAAGTCCTCCACCATGGGCAGTTTTTTGGCGTGCATTTGCGCGGCAATCTGCTCCAGCACCTTGCTGCCGGAGACTTGATAGGGCAATGCAGTGATCACGATATCGAGCCCGTCACGCTCCCAGCAGGCACGCTGGCGCAGGCTGCCGTAGCCGCTTTCGTAGAGGCGGCGAATGTCCTCGGCTGCAGTGATGATCTCGGCCCGAGTTGGGAAATCAGGACCCAGGACATGCTCACAAAGATCGGCCACGCTGGCGTCTGGCTGGTCCAGCAGATGGATACACGCCGCAACTACCTCACGCAGGTTGTGCGGCGGGATATCCGTGGCCATGCCCACGGCGATACCGGCGCTGCCATTGAGCAATAGATTGGGAACCCGAGCCGGCAGTAGCCGCGGCTCCTCCAAGGTACCGTCGAAATTCGCCGTCCACTCCACCGTACCTTCGCCCAGCTCGGCCAACAGGAGCTGCGCGTAAGGGGTAAGCCTGGCTTCCGTATAGCGCATGGCCGCGAACGACTTGGGATCATCGGCAGAGCCCCAGTTGCCTTGTCCGTCCACCAACGGATAGCGGTAGGAGAACGGCTGCGCCATGAGCACCATGGCCTCGTAGCAGGCGGAATCGCCATGCGGGTGGTATTTTCCGAGCACATCGCCGACCGTGCGGGCGGACTTTTTGTACTTGGCAGCGGCGGAAATCCCGAGCTCGGACATGGCATAGATGATGCGTCGCTGCACCGGCTTCAAACCGTCGCCAAGATGGGGCAACGCCCGATCCAGGATGACGTACATGGAGTAGTCCAGATACGCCTTCTCGGTGAACTCGCGCAACGGCCAAGTTTCGTAATCGGCATTCTGTGCAGGCAATGTACGGCTACTCCTTCACCCGCCCCC
Source organism: Nitrococcus sp. (assembly GCA_030452365.1). Taxonomy (GTDB): domain Bacteria; phylum Pseudomonadota; class Gammaproteobacteria; order Nitrococcales; family Nitrococcaceae; genus Nitrococcus. Next base: position 810 of record JAKDMK010000361.1, on the reverse strand, counting down.
GGCCAAGGGCCGGCGCATTACTACAGTACTTCGGCTCGATCGCCTTTTGCTTCCAGCCAGGCGCGCCGGTCGGCCGCGGCGCGCCGGCCGAGCAGCATGCTCATGAGCTGCTGCGTTGCGTCCTCGGAGTCCACGGTAAGTCGCACTAAACGCCGGGTTTCCTCCGCCATGGTGGTCGCGCGCAACTGCGTCGGATTCATCTCACCGAGCCCTTTAAAGCGAGTGATTTGGGGCTTCGCCTTAGCGTTCTCGGCGGCGATGCGATCGAGAATACCCTGTCGCTCCTGCCCATCGAGGGCATAGTAGGTCTGCTTGCCGACGTCAATGCGATAAAGCGGCGGCATGGCGACAAAGACATGGCCGTGGCGAACCAGCGCCGGGAAATGTTTAAGGAACAGGGCGCATAACAGCGTCGCGATATGGGCGCCGTCGGGGTCGGCATCGGCTAGGATGCAAACCTTGCCATAGCGCAGAGCGGAGAGATCATCCGAGCCCGGCTCGATACCCAACGCCACGGCGATATCGTGCACTTCCTGCGAGCCCATCACCTCGCTCGGATCCACCTCCCAAGTATTAAGGATCTTACCCCGCAGCGGCATAACCGCCTGATACTCACGGGAGCGGGCTTGCTTCGCCGATCCGCCCGCCGAATCGCCCTCCACCAGAAACAGCTCGGTGTGCTGGATGTCCTGGCTGGTACAGTCGGCGAGCTTGCCGGGCAGCGCCGGCCCGCTCGTGACCCGCTTGCGCGCCACCTTCTTGCTCGTGCGCAGCCGCCGCTGGGCATTCTGGATGACTAACGCGACGATT
>JAKDMK010000360.1 GCA_030452365.1 Nitrococcus sp. | reverse complement strand
TAATCCCCTTTCAAGCGGGGCAACGTTCGGACTCCTGGCCTATTTTAAAAGAGAATACAGAACAGCGGGTTGCGCGCGCCTTGGAAGAGGCCGTTCGGAGCCCGAAAAAGTTAGCGCCGCGCATGCCACTCTCCTCTACGGTCTCAGCCTACCGCTTCACGCGTTGAGTATAGCACGCCGCGACGCGGCAATGAGGCTCGTAAGCTTGCGAGCTGAGACTCTCGCTACCCTCGGTGCGATGATGTGCGGGAACCTCGTAAGACTTCGTTCTACGCGGTCATCCCGGCGAAAGCCGGGATCTATCTTGATGTTGCAAAAAGGGGAATGGATTCCGGCTTGCGCCGGAATGACGAACTTTAGAAGTTATTCGAGGTTTCCGTACGTCAACCAACCAATCACGGAGGCGACCATGCAACGCAAACCCATTGTCATCGCCTACGACATTCATAACCCGCTGCGTCGCCGTCGCGTTCACCGGCGCTTGGCGCAATGGCGAATCGATGGTCAGAAGTCCGTGCACGAATGCCTGCTCACCGAGCGCGAGGCTGAAGAGCTCTATGCCCAACTTTGCGAATTGATTGAACCCGCAAGCGACCGCCTGCTGCTCTCCTGGCTCATACCGGGCGGGCAGATCGACGGCCGCGGGCAAGGGCAGACCGATAGCTTATTTCGGCGCCTGGTGCGCGCCCATTAGGAGACCGTCATGAGCAAACACTGTCATATCGTCGCCTACGATATCAGCAACCGCAATCGCCTGCGGCTAGTCCATCGGCTGTGGGTCAAGCACGGCCTGTGGACGCAGCGCTCGGTATTTCTGTGCTATGCGTCCACCCGTATGCTGCGCCGACTATTGGACGAAACCGCCGCCATCATGGACGTGCGGCAAGACGATCTTCGAGCATACCCGGTGCCCCATCCCGCGCGATTATGGCTGAGCACGACATTCGAGGGCCAACCGGAGTCGCCAAAGCCCTCGCGTCTGCGGCGCGGGCTCAAAGCGCTCGCCGTGGCAGGCGAAGGCACGCCTCGGCGCGGCCTAGGATAGCCCCCAATGAGTGGCATGACGCTGGTCGTCGCGACCGGCGGGGCGCGCGGCTGGGAACCGAGCATGGCGTTCTGCGCATCGATTACGCAGATAACGAATTTGCTCGCTTCCCTCCCGCGCTGCTCGAAGCCGTGATCGTCCATGGTCGGGTGGCGATTATGAGCGATGCGCTGCGCCTGCATCCAGATAAGACCGAAGTTGGTCGCCTGAGCCCGAAGATGCGTTTTCTAGGTGAGCCAGTAGTGGGGCGACGGCGGTGGCGCAAATGCTGAGGAGACTGCGAATGATGGGGCCATCGAGAAGCCGGCGCCTCGGCTCGCGCCATTTTTCGAAGCGGCCCTGGACAATGGCCAATGGCGCCAGCCAGGAGTACCCAGTAGAGTGATCACCGTTGCGGGTCATTGCGCATGGACGCCGGCCTGCGCCGGTATAGCGAACCCATCGGAGTGCCCTAACTGAAATGGCTGGACAGGATTGGCCGGATGGCTCAAGCGCCGCCGCGGCGGATTCGACGCGCGCGCCGCTGCCGATCGCGCGCTATCGCCTGCGCTTCATCGGCTGCAGCCGAAATGATGACCTGACCGGTAGTCTGTGGCGCTCTGCTTTTGGCAAGGCGCTGCGCGAAAGCGTCTGTATCACCGGGCTGCCGACCTGCACCGCCTGCCTCTTGCGCGGCGAGTGCCCATACCCAGCACTGTTTGAGCCTTACCGCACTCTCTTTGAGTCATATGCCGGAGCACACGCGCTGCCGTTCCATCTTCCCGAGGATGTTCCGCGGCCATATATACTTGCGCCCGATGACGACGCCGATGGCTCTGGTGAATACACATTGGCGCTGACGCTCGTCGGGGAGGCGGCACGTCGGGCGGGGATCGTGCGATTCGCTCTTGAGCGGGCGGCCGCCGCCGGGCTTGGCCGCCAACGCTGGACATTGACACCTAGGGCAATCGAGCGTTGGTGCGATGAACGAGGCGTCTGGGCCACGACAGACGCCCAAGACGGGTCGGCAACGCTTCCCGCCGTGCCGCTTGCCCCCCGCGTGGTGCGCTTGGTGCTGAAGACGCCACTGCGGCTACGGGTGCAGGGCGGTAATCTGCAGCCGTGGGATTTGAGCGCAGAGCACTTCGGCAAAGCCCTGGTCCTGCGCCTGTCGCTTCTGGCGGCATGCTATGCGCCCCAAAGCGCCGCGAATGCGGCCGCCGCCATGGCACTTGCAGCCCTGCCGGCGCTCGACTGGCGACCGCGGCAACTGGAATGGCAGGAGGCCAGCAGCTATTCTGCTCGTCAGCAGCAAGAAATTCCGCTAGGCGGCATCCGCGGCGAGATTCTCCTCGGTGGCAGTGGGCTTAGGCGTTTATGGCCGTGGTTGTGGATCGGCCAGTGGGTGCATGTCGGCAAGATGGCAGACAGGGGGCACGGACGCTATGAGCTGCTGGCGATGGATTGTTGAGCGCAAGCTTGCCAAACCGGCGGCTACGCGCTGTCGCTACTGGGGCGCAGCAAGACGAGTTCTCGCACGTACTGGTCAGCTGTGGATGGCGCTGCGTCGCGTCGAGGATCGCGGACCGGTTTGCGTGCCGCTGCTGGACAACGAATGTCGGGACGATTACGCGCAGGAATATCCTGCGCTCTACCGCCAGCATTACGTCAGGCGATTTGGGCGAGTGGGACAAGAATCTCGACCGAGTCGTATGGAACCGACACGGCCCCTTCCTCCGCTCGTTCGACGAGGCCGAGTACTTCCAGGCGCGCGATGTCGGTGTGTACGTTCGAGTAGTTTCGTTCGGCAGCCTTGGCAAGGGCATAAACGCTGCAAGGTCCGACACGACGCAGGGTATCCAGTAGTTCGACTCGCGCAGGCGTAAGGTCCGAGAACAGCGACTTCGCAGACTCGAAGCTGAGGCGGAAATCAGGCGTTTCGCCGCGCCGGGTCGCAGCCACTTGCTGACGCGCCGAGCGCACCGCAGAGTTGGCCCTGGCTACTTCGATGATTGCCTTCATAAAGCACTCCACTCTTGGATGTCGCGCTCGAAGTCGTCCAGCAGACGATCGATGGAAGAGAAGACGTACGGCTCCTCTTTGGTACCGATGTGCCGATGGTCGCCTTTACCTCGCTCGTTGTCGTAGCGCACGCGCTCTTCGCGGGTCGTGCCATAAAACAGCCGGTACTTGAAGCTATGCGTGCTTGGCGGCAGCGGCTCAGGAAGCTCCCAGATGACCACCTCGACGATGGCTCCGTCGTCGCGGATCTCCTTGGTCCGTGCGAGCAGCGAAGCCTTCATGTATTGCATCTTCGCAATATATCCGATCGCTGTCTACTGATGCCCAATCGGGATAGAGGGATGCCTCACGACATC
>JAKDMK010000069.1 GCA_030452365.1 Nitrococcus sp. | reverse complement strand
GACGCTCACGCCCTTGATGTTATCGATCTCGGCCCGGTCCGCGCTCAGCATGATGGGTTGATCGCGATCGCTATCGCGGGCGCTGGCACAAGGGTACGGCGGCAGCATCCCCGCTATGGCCGCGGCGATCAGCGCCGAGCGAGCCCAGCGCTTAGTGACTGGATACGTCATAGCGTCCCTTGACTTCGGCCAGCAGCTGCACGCGTTGCTTGCGCATCCAGGCTTGGGCGCCAATGGCCTCAATGCGGAAGTCACGGCCATAGACGGTGACATGCGCGTCGGTAGCGGCGTAATCCTCACGCGGGCGCAGGTGCAGGCGCTGCGTCTTGAGCGTGATCGCGGGGTTGACAGAGGTCGCTGGGCGCTGCAATCGCACGTCGCCGAGGAGCTGCACCTCGCTGCCGCCCGCCGCGGTGCGGGCTTCATCGGAGCGGCCTTGCCATGGCGCTCCGGTTGGCACGTACACGGTCCATACCGGCTGCGCGATCAGCGATACATCGGCCTTTTGGTAATAAGTCATGCGCTTGCCATGGATGGCGTAGTCGGTGCGGCCGTCCGGCCGGGTGGCATGCAGGTGGAAATCACGAAAATAATAAGTGGCCTGGGGTTGTTTCTCGGAATGCCGCTGCACACTGGGCTGCTCGTCAAATAGCCACCAGGCCACAATGGCGAGCAAACCGAATACCACGGCAGGAAACAGGCGCTGTCGGCGGATGCTAGCCATGTTGCTCCAGCAGATCCTGCAGGCACCCACGTGCCGCAAGCAGCAATTCACAGACCTCGCGGACGGCACCGTGTCCGCCTCGACGCTGGGTCTGCCAATGGCTCGCCGCAGTCACGCGGGGGTGGGCGTTCGCTACCGCGACGCCCAAGCCCGCCGCGCGCACGGCGCCGAGGTCGACGATATCATCGCCGACATAAGCGCATTCGCTGGTGGTGAGCCGTAGTTTCGCGCACAGCGCGCTCAGTGCCGGGCGTTTGTCCTGTGCGTCTTGTATGACGTGGCGAATGCCCAGATCCCGAGCGCGCCTTGCCAGTGCAATGGAGCGGCGTGCGCTCACCATCGCTACCTCGAGGCCGCAGGCGATGACCATTTTGATACCTTTGCCGTCATGGCTGTGAAAGGGCTTCATTGCCTCGCCGTGGCGACCAATGTAGAGCGTGCCATCGGTGAGCACTCCGTCGACATCCAGCGCCAGCAATCGCACCCGTGCCGCGCGCGCGATTACCTCGGCGCTGGGGCGCGCGCAGTAGGCATCGACAAATGCCGCCATCAGACCACCCCTGCCCGCAGTAGATCGTGCATATTAAGCGCTCCGATAAGGCGATTTTCGTTGTCCACCACCAACAAGGCATTGATCTTATGTCGTTCCATGAGCTGCAGCGCCTCCGCGGCCAAGCTCTGAGCATGGATAGTGCGCGCGCCGGGGGTCATAATCTCGGCCATGTGCGTGGTATGGACATCGACCTGATGATCCAGGGCGCGGCGCAGGTCGCCGTCGGTAAAGATTCCTAGCACCTGGTTCTCGGCATCGACCACGGTGGTCATGCCGAGCCCCTTGTTGGTCATCTCCACAAGCGCATGGCTTAACAATGTCTGCGGCGCGACCCGCGGAATGCGCTCATCCACGTGCATGACATCCTCGATGCGCAGCAGCAGGCGCCGGCCCAGCGAGCCGCCGGGATGTGAGCGCGCGAAGTCCTCGCTGGTGAATCCACGCGCCTCAAGCAGAGCAATCGCAAGCGCATCCCCCATGGCCAGTGTGGCGGTGGTGCTGGAAGTGGGGGCAAGTCCGAGTGGGCAGGCTTCTTCCGTGACGCTGATATCGATGTGCACCGTGGCCGCGCGCGCGATGGTGGAACTTGGTTTTCCCGTGAGTGCGATGAGCGGCACATCGAGACGCTTGATCAACGGCAGCAGGATGGTGATTTCTCGGGTCTCGCCGGAGTTCGACAAGGCGAGCACGACATCGGCTCTGGTGATCATACCGAGATCACCGTGACTGGCTTCCCCCGGATGCACGAAAAAGGCCGGGGTGCCGGTACTCGCCAGGGTCGCCGCTATCTTGCCGCCGATGTGGCCTGATTTTCCCATGCCCGTTACGATCACGCGGCCGGAGCAATCCAGCAACGCCCGGCAGGCGCGCGCAAAAACGTGATCGATACGCTGGCGAAGCGCCAGAATCGAAGCGGCCTCCAGCTCGATGACGTCGCGGCCAAGCTGACACAGATCGTCGTCGGTGATGCGCCGCTGCGGCGGTGGCTGGCGGATGCTATCCGTATCGGTCATGTTGCAACTTCCTCTTGATCGAGCGCTATCGTCATGACTGTAAGGTAGAGCGCTCACGCACGCCCACGCAGTGGACATATTGGACCCCATGGCATAAGGGCCTGTCGACATCCCCCGGGACGGCGTGCCCAAGGCCAAGCTTTTTTCGCCAAGGCGCCGCGAGTGCAGTGTAGCCCGGCTACATGAGCAAGTGGCACGAGATCGCATGGAGCGATTTCGAGCCGCCGCAGGTTGGCCCGTAGCGCAAGATTGCCGAAAAAATCGCCCCGGCCCTTCGGGTTGCGCCCAACAGCCGTTGCAGCGTTGCTCGTCGCTCATTTGGATCGACCAAACTTCCTTCCGCGCGCCTGGCCTGGCCGGCTGTTGCGCAGCAACGCGGCGCCGTGGGTGGATGTCGATAGGTTGGAAGAGACCGATCGTTGACAGATTCCGACCGTGCCCTCAAGCTCGGCGGAGCATGCCCGAGCTTGCCGGGCTTGTGGCCACAAGCCCATGGGGGTACCGAGAATGGCGTTGAGCGTCCCGAGTTGCGGCAGCGTGGCGCGCTATTTGCGCGCGAGAATTGGGTTGAAGTAGGTCGGCGGGCATGAGGAGAGGAGCACGAGTTCGCCGCAAAAATGTTTTCTGGACGGCCCTCGGCCTCCTGCTCGCGGCTGTGGTCGCGGCGGCCCGCGCTACGGACCCATCTCCGTCCACCGGCGAGGGGCCGACGGTGTCGACGGGAGCGTTTGGAGCGCTGGCGGCACGGGTGGAGCACGCCCCGGAGCCGGTGCTCGGCACCGACGGCCGCTGGCACCTCGTCTACGAGATCTACCTGCTCAACACCGCGCCCGTCCCTCAGGAGATCACGATAATCGAGGTCCGCGCGGCGCGCGACGCCCGCATCGTCTTGCGGTACGCCACGCCGGAGCGTATCCGGGCCGTCACGGCCACCTCGACGACCGAGGGCGGGGGCGTCGACGAACTGGCGCCCAACGCCGGCGGGGTGGTCTTCGTCGATCTCGCGGCCGCCACCAAGCGGGCGCTTCCTAAGCGCATCGTTCATCACATCGAGACTAGGATCGGCTCGGTCGCGCTCACCCTCGACGGGGCTCCCACGCAGACGAGCACGCACGCAGCGGTGCGCATCGGCCCGCCACTCGTCGGAGGCGGGTATTTGAACGAGAACGGCTGCTGCGGGCGCAGCGACCACACCCGGGCGCTTCTTACCATCGAAGGAGCGCGGTGGCTGGCCCAGCGCTTCGCGATCGACTGGGTTCGGCTGGACGCGCAGGGGCGTCCCTACGTGGGGGATTTCCGCGTCAACGAGAACTGGTACATCTTCGGCGACCCGATCGTCTCGGTGTCCGGAGGGAGGGTAGTCGAGACGCTCGACACCATGCCGGAGAATACGCCGCCGGTCCCCGCATCGGACCTGACGCCCTACACCGCGCTCGGCAACCACGTCATTGTCGACATGGGTGAGGGGCGCTTCGCGCTGTATGCGCACATGCAACCTGGCAGCGTCGCCGTGACAGTCGGCGAGCGCGTGCGGCGGGGTCAGCTGCTGGGGCGCGTCGGTAACACCGGCAGCTCGGCCGCGCCCCACCTGCACTTCCATATCACCGACGGGGCGGCCGCGGTGGCCTCGAACGGTGCGCCGTGGGTCTTCGACCGGTTCCAATACGTCGCGCGCGCGCTCAATGCAGATGCGGTAAACGCCGACGAGCCGGCGCTGCGGGCCGTGCTGGAGCACGCGCCGCCGCCGCGCTGGCGCACCATGCAGATGCCATTGCAGGGCGACGTCGTCGACTTCGCCGGGTCGCGGGAGGCGGTGCTTGCGGGAGGCGGCCAGTCGCAGGAGTAGCGCACGGAGATTGCGCGCGTACCGTGCGGCATTCGGAATGGGGCCCCCGCTTTCGAACGACATCAAAGACGACATTCGGATCCACCAGGATCACCGGGCGTGCCGGCGCTTGACACGCGCCCGGTATGCTACCTCGGCGTCAACGTTCCCCGACACAAGGCCCCAATCGCTTTCAGCTCTGCCACCATACGCCGCGGTCGTTCAGTTTTGGGCCGACGGGTGTATCGAGCAACCGCTGCCTAACCCGCCCTGGGTTGGTGCGGCCGGTGCGTGGACCGCTATCCGGGGGGTGAGTGTAATGGGCGCGCTGGAAGCGATTTGACTGTATCGGGCCCATGCTGGATACTGCCGGCGCTCCCCGAAAACAAGCAGTTGTCCCACCGGCACCGTAGCGCGCAGGTTTAGTAGCTCAGGCGATTGCACATGGCAACCGATGCGGCGGATCAACACAACGGGCTTCTGGTCGAGATCGAGAACTTGCACTTTTCGCGCGGGCCGCGGCAAGTTTTTGCGGGGGTGGATATCGGTATCCGCCGCGGGGAGGTCGCCGCGATCATGGGCCCGAGCGGCAGCGGCAAGACGACCCTGCTGCGCTTAATCGGCGGCCAGTTGCGCCCGGATGCGGGAAGGATCCGGGTCGATGGGGTGGACGTTCATAGCCTCAGGCGCAGGCAGCTCTATCAGTTGCGCAAGCGCATGGGGATGTTGTTCCAAAGCGGGGCGTTGTTTACGCACCTGAATTGTTTTGAGAACGTGGCCTTTCCCCTGCGCGAGCATACCCGGCTGTCGCAAGCGCTGATCCGTCATCTCGTGCTGATCAAGCTCGAGGCGGTCGGCTTGCGCGGCGCCCGCGATCTCTATCCAGCCGAGCTCTCCGGTGGTATGGGCCGCCGGGTGGCCTTGGCGCGGGCCATCGCTTTGGATCCCATGATGGTCATGTATGACGAGCCATTCTCGGGACAGGATCCAATTACCATGGGGATATTGGTGCGGCTCATTCGCCTGCTCAATGACGCCCTTGGCCTGACCAGCATCATTGTTTCCCATGACGTGGCGGAGACCGCGGAAATCTCGGACCACATTCACGTGATCTCCGCGGGCAAAATCGTGGAGTCCGGCCCACCGGCGGCGCTGCGTGAGTCACGATCCGAATGGGTGCGCCAATTCCTCAATGCGTTGCCTGATGGGCCGGTACCGTTTCATTATCCTGCCCGGCCCCTCGCTGAGGATCTGCTCGGCAGCAGCGCAGGAGTAGGCGTTTCATGATCGAATGGCTGCGGCTGTTCGGTGGCCAGACGCTCGCTGCGACCGCTCGTCTCGGGCGCAGTCACATGTTCCTGATGCGGGTTCTGCTCGGCATGCCGGGGCTGCTGCTGCGTCCTGGTCTGGTAGTCGCGCAGATTTACTCGGCCGGTGTGCTCTCGCTGCTCATCATTGTGGTCTCCGGCCTGTTCGTTGGAATGGTGCTGAGCCTGCAGGGCTATAATACTCTGGTTGATTTTGGCGCCGAGCAGTCGCTCGGCGTGCTCGTGGCGTTATCGCTCACGCGCGAATTGGGGCCGGTCATCTCGGCGTTGCTCTTCAGCGGCCGTGCGGGCTCCGCGCTGACGGCGGAGATCGGGCTGATGAAGGCCACGGAGCAGCTCTCCGGCATGGAGATGATGGCGGTGGATCCGGAGCATCGTGTCGTCGCGCCCCGATTACTAGGCGGGATGCTTGCGCTGCCGCTGCTCGCCGCGATCTTTACGCTCGTTGGCGTGTTCGGCGGGTATTTCGTGGGCACGGTGCTGCTGGGCGTGGACGGCGGCGTGTACTGGTCGCAGATGCAGGCTCAGGTCAGCTTCACCGAAGACGTGGTCAACGGCGTGATCAAAAGCCTGGTGTTTGGCTTCGTAGTCAGCTGGACCGCGGTGTTCGAGGGTTTCGATTGCACCCCCACCTCGGAGGGCGTGAGCCGGGCTACGACACGCACTGTGGTGCACAGTTCGCTCGCGGTTTTGGGGCTGGATTTCATCCTGACTGCGCTCATGTTCGGTTGAGCGTGGTCGTGCAATGGACGGGCGCGGAGCACATGCAAAATTCGCGGTTACTTGAGATCGGGGTGGGGCTGTTCGTCCTCGCGGGCTTGCTGGCCTTGCTGATACTGGCCCTGAAGGTCAGCAATATATCGGCCTTTCAGCAGACCAACGGCTATGACGTCATCGCCAAATTTCAGAACATCGGCGGGCTCAAGGTGAGCGCTCCAGTGACGCTGGCCGGAGTACAGGTGGGCCGGGTAGCGGATATCAGTGTCGATCAGCAGACGTTCGAGGCTCGAGTGGTGCTGAGCATCTCGGATAAGTATGCCAACCTACCGCAGGATACCAGTGCCAGCATTTACACCGCCGGCTTGCTGGGGCAGCAGTATATCGGTTTGCAACCCGGCGGTATGATGGAGACATTGCAGCCCGGAGACCAGCTCATGCTGACCCAATCGGCCATTGTGCTCGAACAGTTGATTGGCCAATTCCTGTATAATAAGGCTGCCGGCGCCTCCACGGGTGACAAGGCTGGAGGACAGGAGCGGTGATAGATCGAATCCTAGTGCTGCTTGCGGTGGTTTGGCTGATCGTGGCGATGAATTTTGCCAGCGCGGCTGCGGACGTTGTGCCGCCGGATGTGCTGGCGCGGCAGACGGCGCAAAAGACACTCCAGGCCATCAGGGAGCATCGCGATGAGCTGAAGCGAAATCCCGCCATGATCTATGATTTGGTCAATGATCTGGTGGCGCCACACTTCGATTTCGAGCTCATGAGCCGTCTCGTGCTGGCGCAGAATTGGCGTACTGCCACGCCTGATCAGCGCAAACGCTTCGTCGATGAGTTTCGCCGGCTGCTGGTGCGCACCTACGGCAAGTCGTTATCTGAGTATTCCGGCCAGACGGTTGAATTCGAGCCAATGCACTCCGATCCAAGCGCCCGGCGAGTGACCGTGAACGCCACTATCCAGCAGCCCGACGGTCCACCGATCGCCTTGGACTATAAGCTCTACAAGACACAAGACGCTGGTTGGAAGGTATTCGATGTGTACATTGCCGGTGTCAGCCTGGTATTGAACTACCGCAACTCTTTCAGCTCCGAGATTGCGCACAATGGATTGGACGCGTTGATCGAGCAGCTGGCGCAGCGCAATAGCAAGGGTAGGCGCTCACTATGAGCGCGGCGCGCGTTGCAATCGAAGGCGAGGAGGGACAGCTGGCGTTGCTTGGCGCGCTGACATTCGAGACGGTCCCTGGACTGAGCAAGGAGCTGGCGCCGGTGCTGAGGCAGCACCCGCGGTTGCGCATCGATCTCTCCGCGCTCGAGCGGGTGGACAGCGCGGGACTGGCGCTTTTGACCGAGTGGACGCGATTGACGCGCGCGCTCGGCCATTGCTTGGAATTCATCAATATTCCCGAGCAACTCCTTACGATTGCGCGTGTTAGCGGCCTTGATCAGATGTTGCCCTTCCGCCAAGCGCAATCCGGGGGCGATGCGCTCGGCCGTCACATTTCAGGAGGTCAACCATGATGAACCCGCAGCAGGTCAAAGAGCTGCTCGAATCCGGCTTCACCGATGCGCGCGTGGAGGTTGCCGGCGACGGCCGACACTTTCAGGCGCTGGTCGTCAGCCCGGATTTCGAAGGTGCCCCCATGCTTAAGCGCCACCGCATGGTCTATGCCCAATTGCGCGAGCACATCGACAGTGAAGTGCTGCACGCCATCTCGCTGCGTACCTTGACCCCCGAGCAGTGGGCAGCTGAATAATGGCTGATCGATGGAGCGCCTGATCATCCAGGGTGGCCGGCCCCTGGAGGGGGAGATCCGCATCTCAGGCGCGAAGAACTCAGCCCTGCCAATCTTGGCGGCGGCGCTGCTCGCGGACGGGGCAAGTCGCATCGATCGTATCCCGCACTTGCACGATATCACCACCACCATGGAGCTGTTGGGCCAAATGGGGGTGGGCCTTACCGTCGACGAGCGCATGAATATCGAGGTCGATCCGCGCGATATCCGTGACTGCTATGCGCCTTACGAGCTCGTGAAGACCATGCGGGCCTCTATTCTGGTGCTGGGTCCTTTACTGGCCCGCTACGGCCATGCCGATGTCTCGCTGCCGGGGGGGTGCGCCATCGGTATTCGGCCCGTCAATCTGCACGTTGAAGGCCTGCGCCAGATGGGCGCGCATATCCAAGTGGAGAACGGGTATATACGGGCACGCTGCAAACGGTTGCACGGAGCGCGGTTGGTCATGGACCTGGTGAGCGTTACCGGCACCGAAAATTTGATGATGGCGGCCACTCTGGCCAAAGGAACCACCGTTATTGAGAATGCCGCGCGCGAGCCAGAGGTCGTTGACTTGGCCGATTGTCTCAACCGCATGGGAGCTCGGGTGAATGGGGCGGGCACGGATACCCTCGTGATCGAGGGTGTCGAGAACCTGAACGGGGTCCAATACAACGTGCTTCCCGATCGGATCGAGACCGGCACCTATTTGGTCGCGGCCGCCATGGCCGGTGGGCGCGTAAAGTTGAAAGATACGCGGCCGGAGTTGTTGGAGGCGGTATTGCTCAAGCTGGAGGAGGCGGGCGCCCGGGTGAGCACCGGTGAGGACTGGATCGAGCTGGACATGTCCAGAGAACGCCCGCGCGCCGTCAAGGTGCGGACCGCGCCCTACCCGGGTTTCCCGACCGACATGCAGGCCCAGTTCTGTGCCCTCAATGCCGTGGCAAGCGGTG
>JAKDMK010000359.1 GCA_030452365.1 Nitrococcus sp. | reverse complement strand
GCGCTGCATCTGGCAGGCCTATGCCATGGAGCAGCGCACGCCTGCCCCGGCACCTACTGGGTGGGGGTCTTTCCCAACATGAAACGCGTTTGAGCGAGGGCCGTGTTTCCAAGATGAGATGAGTCTGACACGGACCGATTCTTGCCGATGTTATACCGAGGTGATACCCCGTCACCGTAATACCGATACCCAGGTTCGTTTCTGCACGGCGGCGGACATACGGGCATTGTCCTCCATAAAACGGTTCAAGTCGTCCGGCGCGTGTCAGGCGGATATCTGCGCCAGTCCGGACAGTCGGCGCTGGATCTGGTCCGCGCCGCCCTCGAACGTGGTAACCACCTGGCTCGCGCCGGCCTCGGTGAGACGGGCACGCATCCGCTCCAGGTTACCGTGAACGTTCCATAGGCCGACAATGATGGGGACGCGGGTATCGTGGCTTGCGAGGCGCCTGCACAGATAGCGCGCGTGGTTGATCGCTCGGGGCGGCAGCGCGGAAACGCAGACCAGCGCGGCGGTGGTTTCGGCGACGCGCGTGAGTGCTTCGCCCACCAGCGTATGCTCGGACCCGATTTCGGCCGCGACACCCGCCTCGTGCAACACTTGGGCGAACATGACGGCGGTCAGTTCATCGGCCGCGTCCCGGGCCGGCAGGCAGAGCACAACGTGTTGATCGTTCGGCCGCGGGTTATCCGGTTGCTGTCCGCCCGCTGCATGCTTTTGCCGCTCGCCCATGTCCGCGACGATCGCGGTAATGCCGTCCAGCACGCCTCGCACTTGGTCGTCGTCGAGATGCCCGGCGTGGCGGTTGCGTTCGGCCAGATGCAGCGCCGGTACCATAATGTGGTCGTACAGGCGCATCAAACCGTGCCGATCGCCGTATTCGTACGCCAGTTCCTCGACCTCGTCCTGGTCCCCGGCCAGTAGGCGTTGATAAATGCGCTCGGCAGGCAACAGTGCCGGGTCACGGCTCAGCAGGATGGTAAAGAACTGGAACTGCGGCAGGTGACGGCCGGCGACCACTAAGCACACCGTCAGCGGAATGGCGAGCACCAGCCCCACCAGCCCCCACAGCGCGCTCCAGAACACGACCGCCAGAATCACTCCGACAGGCGAAAGCCCGGTGCTGGAGCCATACAGCCAGGGTTCCATGACGTTGTTAGAGAACAACTCCAGCACCGCGAACAATCCGACTACCGCCAGCGGCAGATACCAGCCGTCGAACACGGCCAGCGATAGCAGAATAGGCATGGACGCGGCCAGCCACGGCCCGAGGAAGGGAATGAACCGCAATAGTGCTGCGAGCACGCCCCAGAGCAGTGCCCCCGGCAAACCCAGCAGCCAAAGCCCGAGTGCGACGGGCAATCCGTAGGTTAGATTGATGGCGAATTGCGCCAGCAGATAACGGCTGATGCGGGTGCCGGCGTCATCGAATGCGCGGGTGGTCACGTCCAGTCGATCCTGGCCCAGCAGGCGAATCAGGCGGTCACGCAGGTCCTCACGCTGTAACAATATGAAGATGACAAATATCACCACCAGTCCGGCTTTCCCTAGCGGCCCGAGCACGGGTGCGGCGTAGATCTTTAGCAGTTCCAGGCCGGTGGGTGGCGGTTGATGGATTTCGACCGGCAGTGGAGCATCGTTCGGTTCCGATCCCGGCCCAGCGGAGGCCTGCTGTTGCTTGGTTTCTTCGGCGACGTCCTTGCGAGCCCTCTTTACCATCTTGGCGGCCTTGCCAATAACCTCAGGCTCAGCGCTCGTGAAGAAGCGCAGGCGCTCCTCGATGTTCTGGCGGTACTTGGGCAGGGAGTTGGCAATGCTGTAAACCTGATTGCTGGCCAACAGGCCGACCCCGGCCACGAGCGTAAGCGCCAGCACCGTAATCGCGATCAGACTGGCGATGCGGGGGAAATGAAAGCGTTCCAGTCGGTCCGCGACCGGTGCCAAGAGGAAGCTGAGCAGGATGGCAATCGCCACCGGCACCAGTGCGGTTTGGGCCCAGTACAGGCCGGCGACGACTAACAGTCCAGCGGCGATCTGGGTCACGGCCAGCCTAGAGCAAGTTAGTAACGTTACTAAGCCGGCGTAGCCGGCTTAGGGTAGGATTTCGCCCCCTACGGCAAACGACCCCTAAATGGCGTATGGAACCATATGGATTATTCCATTCTCGGGGCGGCCGGACTACCCGCAACCCGAGGTCATTCAGCGACATTCAGCTAGTTTGACAATGAGGCTGGCGTTTATATCCCTCGTCGAGCACTTCTTTCTCGGCGAGCGGTGGCGCTATCGTTGCCGAGAGTTAATACCTTGCAAAATCACTTCGATTACGTGACTATGCAAACCTGATGCATCCTTATTCATCAGATGAGTGCAGCCCGGCACGGCATGGAAACGCCCAACATAGCATGCCGGGGCGGATGCAAGCTTTAATTGATTTTGACTCTTTTTTATTTTTCTTGATTTTCTAGATAGGCACGCATGGATTTTTTGCTGCAGTGGGAAGAACAATTTCGGGTGATCGGTGCGGTCGCAATCGCCATGCTGTTGGGCGGGATAATCGGCTATGAACGGGAAATGGCTAATAAACCCGCCGGCTTTCGCACCCACATGCTGCTCGCGGGAGCGGCGGCGCTGATCACCAGCTTGGCTGATCTCCTTGCGGAAGGTTTTGCCGAGGCACATTACAGCGAGCTATTGCGCATAGATCCGCTGCGCGTTGTGGAAGCCGTGGTAACCGGTGTCGCCTTTCTGGGGGCAGGAACTATTTTCCGTTCCGCTGGCGGCAATGTTGTAGCAGGTCTGACGACGGCTACGTCATTATTATTGGTTTCGGGTGTCGGGATTGCCGTTACCATGGGTCAGTATGTGATAGCGGTAGGCGTCACCGCTTTAACCTACGTGGTTCTGAAACTAATCTACGGTATGGAAAGCTGGTTTGCGAAAAGGAAAGGCGCCGAGGATTAAGCGCGATCAAAGCTCGTGCGTAACCCGATAACAAGGGCGTTGGTGCTTCGCACTCGGTGAAGCGCGTCACGCTAGTCAAGGTCGCGCGCAGACGCCGGGCGTGGCTTGTTTGACGGACCTGGGCCGGCCGACGCGTCGATAGCCGGCCTCGATAAAACTGTAGACGCTGAACGCCAGCAGGCCGACAGCAACGATCGCCAACAGCCATGCCCCAAAGGGCTGGCCCTGCAGGGAGCTGAGCACGCCGCTCAGGTTCTTGGCCTCCGAGGGATCCTGCTGCCAGGCAGCGATGACCACGAACCCGCCGATTATGCAAAACACCACGGCGCGCGCCATCAAACCGACACGGCAAGTGGGCACTGCCCAGCCGCGCGTATTCGGCAGCATCTCCAGGTATTCGAGGAACTCCGCCCTATAGCCCTTGACAAACTGAGCGATCCCGG
>JAKDMK010000358.1 GCA_030452365.1 Nitrococcus sp. | reverse complement strand
CAGGCGCGGGCCGACGTCTTCACCTTCGTTAAGGGCAAGGACCCGATCGAGGCAGAGGTATCGGCCTACATGGAGGCGATCGAGTACTTCTTCGCCGAACCGGGCGTGGGCAACCTGCGCACCGAGTGGGGAACTCCGCGCGACGTAATCGGCGCCGCGACCGAGCCGGCAGTCGACGCCATCCTCGACTACGCGCCGATCCTTCACCGACGCGCCGCGCTTGACGCTCCAATTCTGCTCGCGTCCGCACGTGACATCGAGACAGGCGAGGATCGCGCCGTTCCCGCCGAGCTTATCTACTACCCCGCGCCGCCGGTCGGTCAGTCGCTGTTCGGGGCGTCGACCAACGGCCTGGCCTCGGGCAACTCGATCCTCGAGGCCACCTACCACGCACTTGCCGAGCTCATTGAGCGTGACATCTGGTCGTTCGAAATCATCCGACAGCACTCCATGCTGGTCGCTGAGACCAGCCTGCCGGACGCGGCCCGGGACATCGTGGAGCGGGCCGAGGGCAAAGGGTTGAGGCTGATCGTGCGGACGGTCCCGAACGACTATGCCGTGCCATTTTTTGTGGCGTTCCTGTTCGATCCGCAACGGCCATGCCGGCGCTTCTTTAACGGCGGTTGGGGCTGTGACCTCGATCGCACCGTCGCCCTGATGCAGGCGGTCACGGAAGCGGTCCAGAGCCGCCTCGCCTTTCTCCACGGCGGCAGGAAGGTTCCGCGGGCAGCGGCGCCGCCGTGGCCGGGAGGCCATACCGAGGACGAGGCAAGCCTGGTCGCGAGGCACGTGCTGGGTGTCTGTGACGCAAGCTCGGTGACATCGTACGACGATGTTCCCGCGCTTTGCGTGCCGGGACCGCTCGAACAGCGACTCGATCGTCTGATCGATCATCTTCGGAGCGTGATTGCCGCGCCTATCTGCAGGTGCGTGCTCACACCACCCGACGCCCCGCTGCACGTTGTTCGGCTGGTCGTGCCCCTGCTCGAGAGCTTCAAAGAGACCAGGATCCGGGTGGGCCGGAGGCTCAAATCGGAAATCGACACCTACCATGAAACGAGAAGACGGTTGCGGCCTCAGCCGCCTGCCGCGGCCGCAACGCCTGGCACCCGACCTCGCGATGGGATGCAATCGACAGTGAGCGGCACGCGCGGTCCCATGGTCGGCGCCGCCGCCCAACCTGCTGCTATCGGAGCCTAAGGCACTGCCGCCGAGAACGTATGAGCAAGACCCCCCTACCAAACGCCCGCGCCCGCGGCAGTCGTGAAACGGTGCAAATCAGAATCTCCGGCACCGTTCAAGGCGTCGGCTTTCGACCGACCGTGTGGCGGTTGGCCCGTGAAGCGGGAGTCGTCGGCGAGGTTCTAAACAATGCTTCCGGCGTCCTGATCACGGCGACCGCAGACAGCGACTCGCTCTCGCAGTTCATAGAACGCCTGCAGGCGGAAGCACCCCCGCTGTCCCGGATCGAGGCCGTCGAAACGAGGCGTCTGGACCAAGTCCTGGAGTTCTCGGGCTTTCAGATCTCTCAGAGTGAGGCCGGCGAGAATCGGGCCCGCGTGACGCCGGACGCGAATACCTGCAGAGACTGCCACGAGGAAATCCTGAATCCGAGCGAGCGGCGCTATCGCTACCCGTTCGCCAACTGCACCAACTGCGGCCCGCGCTTCTCGATCGTAAGACGGGTGCCCTATGACCGCGCCTACACAACGATGGCCGACTTTCCCATGTGCGGGGCCTGCGCCACCGAATACCGGGACCCGGCCGACCGGCGATTCCATGCACAACCAATCGCCTGCCCGGCGTGCGGCCCTTCAATCTGGGTCGAAGCACAGGATCATCGCACCGGCGTCGAAGACCGCATACCTAGCGATCCGATCGAGGACGCGGCCAACCGTTTGCTGCACGGTCAGATCGTGGCCATCCGCGGGTTGGGCGGCTTCCACCTGGCCTGTGATGCCACCAACGCCGCGGCAGTGGACTGCCTGCGCGCCCGCAAACAGCGCTACGGCAAACCGTTCGCGCTGATGGCGAGGAGCCTCGAAGTCATCCGCCGGTACTGCCGCGTAACGCCCCTCGAACAGGACTTGCTCGAAAGCGCCGAGGCTCCGATCGTCCTTCTCGAGGCGCACGGCCCAGAACGGTTGCCGGACGGTCTCGCCCCTGGAATGACCTCCCTCGGCTTCATGCTGCCCTACACGCCGTTGCATCTGTTGCTAATGCAGAAGATTGATCGACCGTTGGTGATGACCAGCGGCAATCTCTCGCAGGAGCCCCAAGTCACCGATCTGGAGAGCGCCCGAGCCAGACTCAGCCGGATTGCCGACGCCTTCGTCATGCATGACCGCGACATCGCCAACCGGATTGACGACTCGGTGGTGCGCGTTGTAGCCGGACGGGCTCAGATGATCCGGCGCGCCCGCGGCTACGCACCGAGCGCGATTCCGCTGCCGGCGGGGTTTGCTCGCGCTCCGGACCTTCTCGCCTTCGGCGGCGAGCTGAAGGCGACCTTCTGCCTACTCAAGGACGGCTTCGCGATCCTCTCGCAGCACCAGGGCGACCTGGAAGAGCAAACGACGTTCGAAGACTACGAGAAGAACCTCAAGCTGTACGCGGCAATCTACGAGCATCGGCCACGGCTGCTGGCGGCGGACCTGCACCCGAACTACCTGTCGTCCAAACTTGCTCGGCAGCGGGCGGCAGAGGATGGTTTGCCGATCGAAGAGGTGCAACACCATCACGCTCACGTTGCCAGCTGCATGGCCGAGAACGGCGTCGGCCTCGACACCCCGCCAGTGCTGGGCATCGCCCTCGACGGTCTTGGATTCGGCGATGACGGCACCATCTGGGGCGGCGAATTTCTGCTGGCTGATTACCGCACGTACCGGCGCCTCGGGACGCTCAAGCCGGTAGCCATGCCAGGTGGCGACCAGGCCGTGCGCGAGCCCTGGAGAAACACCTACGCGCACCTCGTTGCCGCCATCGACTGGAAGCAGTGTGCCGGCCGCTTCGCCTCTCTCGACCTCTGTCGCTACCTCGATCAGAAGCCGCTCAAGACAGTCGATCGGATGCTCGAGCGCCGTCTCAACAGTCCCCTCGCCACCTCATGCGGACGTCTCTTCGATGCCGTCGCGGCAGCCGTGGGACTCTGCCCAGACCGTGCACTCTTCGAGGGCCAGGCCGCGATGGAGCTCGAGGCTGAGGCCCAGAAGTGGCTGCTCGATGGAAGGTCCGGCGATACGCCCTACCCCTTCGGCATCAGCAGGGACGATGACCACGCCTGCTTCACCATCGACCCGACCGAGTTGTGGCTAGCGCTGCTAGAGGACCTGCGCAACGCGACGCCGGTCGCTTGTATCGCTGCCCGCTTCCACCAGGGCCTCGCGGCGGCCATCTGCGAGACCGTTCG
>JAKDMK010000068.1 GCA_030452365.1 Nitrococcus sp. | reverse complement strand
GACCCTTCCAGCCTAGTTCCTCCAACAAGACAGCACCTTACTCGAACGTGCTGGTTGGCGCGATGTAATCGCGTGACTTCCTCTTTGCGCTCTGACAGTGAGACTGTTCGCGCCCACAGCCACCCAAGGCGGAAACCAGTCGTGCCTTCAGGGGACCAGTGTCCAAAGGCTCTGGGAGGAGATATAAAATCCCCGTAACTGCTCACCCCCTTCCGCGCAGGATGACTTTATCCGTACTGTCATTCTGCGCGGAGCCGTCAGGCGGAGTCGCAGAATCTAGTCGCTGGATCCTGCGACTGCGCTTCGCTGCGCGCAGGATGACGGGGGGCGTGAGTAGTTACAAATCCCCCAAAGCCGACACGTCGCCGAGAACAACCGGCCGTCCGCTTCGGATCGATATGGCGAGCATCGAAACCGTCTGGGCCGGTGTGGTAACCCCGCCGCGCGGACATCGCGTACAGCGTTGGCAGTATGCTCCGCACCAATATCAGCTGGCGCGCGGTGAGGAGCTGGGCCGCTTCAATATGGGCTCAACGGTGATCGTCCTGTTCGGATCGGATCAGGTTACTTGGCGGACCGATTTGCACGCCAAGCAGCCGGTCCGAATGGGCCAGGCCTTGGGCCGCCTTCGGTGCGGTTGAACCGACGCCGTAACTGCTCGCCCGAGGGTAATCGCATACTGGGCGAAACGTCGTGCGCGCATTCACTGTCGCGGTTCTCTTTTGCTGGGAGCGCAGGCATCCTGCCCGCCAGACAACGCGAAAACGGCCCTTCCGGGCCGTATGCCCGCGCTCCTAGAGTCTCGTAGGGTGCATAAGCGAAGCGCATCCACCGGCAAGGCTCCGAATCAAAAGGCGGCGGATGCGCTAACGCTTATCCACCCTACCCGTTTTCGGGATTACGTACTGGTGATCAGTAAATTAACGATCAAGTAACTGCCATTCACAGCTGCCCTCAGGCGCGTTCAATCGGAAAGGCGATCACGTCATCGATATGGCCGGCCCCTAGGCGGCGCATGAGGAGCCGATCAAGGCCCACGGCGACGCCGGCGCAGGCTGGAAGCCCGGCGTCCATGGCCGCGAGCAAGCGCTCATCGATGTCCGGAAGCGCCAACCCCAGCCGGGCACGCAACGCACGTTCGCGATCGAAGCGCACGCGCTGTTCGCCCGCATCGGTGAGCTCATGATAGCCGTTGGCAAGCTCGATACCGGCGCTGAATAGCTCGAAGCGCTCGGCCACCCGGGAATCATCCGGGCACAACCTCGCGAGCGCCGCCTGCGATGCCGGGAAATCATAAATGAACGTCAACCGGTCGTCCCGCAGCGCGGGCACCACCCGCTCGCTCAAGAGCAGATCCAATAGGGCATCGCGGCTAAGCCCGGCCAGGGCGGAACGTCCCATGCCGAGCCCGCCGGCGCAGGCCTCAAGGGTGCGCCGCGGCGCCTCGAGTGGGTCTACTCCAAGGTGAATGCGAAAGGCTTGGCTATAGCTCAGGCGCTCAACCGCACATTTACCCAGCAGACACCTAACTAGATCCGCGACCTCGCTCATCAGCGCGTGGTGGTCCCAACCGAGACGGTACCACTCGAGCAGGGTGAATTCCGGATTATGCAACCGCCCGCGCTCACCGGCGCGAAAAGCATGGGTGATCTGGTAGATCGAACCGGCACCGGCGGCGAGGAGTCGCTTCATAGCGTGCTCGGGCGAGCTCTGCAGCCACAGACGCCCGCCCGGCGGCGCACCGGGACCGTCGTAGTCGACGGCGAGGCTCTGCAGATTCGGATCCATTGCACCGGCGGCGGCCAGGGAGGGTGTGTCCACCTCCAGCACGCCGCGCTCGGCAAAAAAACCGCGTATGGCGGCAAGGGTGCTCGCGCGCTCGCGCAGCGCGTCAAGGCAAGCCGTGGGGCGCCAATCGTCACGCACCGGGCGGTGCTCACTCCTTCGCGCGGGAGATGTACGTTCCGCTGCGGGTGTCGATGCGGAGTATTTCGCCCTGCTCGATGAACAGCGGCACCTGCACCACCGCCCCGGTTTCCAGGGTCGCCGGCTTGCCGCCACCACCGCTGGTATCGCCGCGCAGACCTGGATCGGTCTCGATCACCGCGAGGCTGACGTGCGCGGGCGGCTCGACCGAGAGCGGCTCATTGTTCCACAAAGTGACCTTGCATAAAGCCTGCTCTTTGAACCATTTAGCGGCTTCGCCGATCACGGCCGTGCCGGCCGCGTATTGTTCGAAGCTGTCCGGCTTCATGAAGTGCCAGAACTCCCCGTCCGTGTAGAGGTACTGCATTTCGGTTTCGAGCACATCCGCCGCCTCGACGCTATCGCCGGATTTGAACGTGCGTTCGACTACTCGGCCGGAGCGGAGATTGCGTACCTTTACCCGGTTGAAGGCCTGACCCTTGCCGGGTTTGACGAACTCGTTCTCAACGATGGCATAGGGGTCCGCGTCGAGCAGAATCTTGAGCCCGGCCTTGAACTGGCTGGTGGTATAACTGGGCATGAAATCCCTACTTGCCGCTGAATTTCAGGTACCGTATGGCGCCGTAGGCAGGCGCTGAACTCTGCGCGTCGCAAAGCGAGAATACTAACGGAAAACCACGAGTGTTAGAATAATCCTCATGAGCGAGCCTTCACACGCGGCACGCCGTGCTACTGCCGGTCCATCCTGGCAGCAAGAGCTTGCGCGGGCCGTTCGTGATCCCGCGGAGCTCGTACGCATACTGGATCTCTCCCCTACCCTGTTGGAACCCGCCCGGCTAGCCTCTCGGCATTTCCCACTGCGTGTGCCTCATGGCTATATCGCGCGCATGGAGCGAGGCAACGCCGAGGATCCTCTACTACGCCAGGTGCTCCCGCTAGAGGCGGAGCTGGGTGCCGTATCCGGGTTCGTTGCCGACCCGGTCGGTGACCTCGCGGCTTCCAAAGGCGCTGGTGTGCTGCACAAATACTATGGCAGAGTGCTGCTGATCACCACCGGGGCCTGCGCCGTCAACTGTCGCTACTGTTTCCGCCGCCATTTTCCGTATGCCCGCGCCAATGCCTCTGCCGAGCACTGGCTTCCGGCACTGCGCTACATCGCCCGCCGGCCCGAAATCGAGGAAGTGATCTTGAGCGGGGGGGACCCATTGAGCCTTACGGATCGCCGTTTGGCCGAGCTCGTCGCCCAATTAGTGGACATCCCTCATGTCCGCCGCCTGCGAGTGCACAGCCGTCTGCCCGTAGTATTGCCCACGCGCATTACGCAGGAGTTGCTCAATTGGTTTGCGGGCAGCCGGTTGCAACCCGTCATGGTACTTCACACCAACCACGCCAACGAATTGGACGATGCGGTGGCGAATGCGGTCAAACGCCTGCGCGGAGCCGGGGTCACGGTTCTCAATCAAACGGTGGTGCTGCGGGGGGTTAACGACGAGGCGACGACACTTACGGAGCTCAGTCGCCGGTTGTTCGATGTCGGAATACTGCCTTATTACCTCCATCTACTCGATCGGGTCGCGGGCGCCAGCCACTTTGCGATCACGCAAGTCCGCGCGCGCGCGTTGCACCGGCAGATGGCCGCGCGGTTGCCCGGATACCTGGTGCCGAGGCTGGTGCAAGAAATCGAAGGCACACCGGGCAAGCGCTGGCTGGCTCCTTGAGGCAAACAGGAGATCAAATCCTCTCAAGTGAGAGGCAATTAGCAAAATTGCCAGGCGAAGGAGCAAACCGCCATCGTTTCTCGGTATTCTGCCAGGATCGAGACGGCCAACACGGACGACGCCCAGTGAGGGCCTGTTGACATTCACCCAAGGCGTCGTGGCTGGATGTCAACAGGCCCTATAACCGGGCTCAGCATAAAGGGAACGCATGAAGCAATCGATCCTTATCCACCTCACGGTACCAGAACGGGAGCCGATGGGCCCGGGTAGCTTCGATTATCGACCCAGGTCAATTGAAGACTGGCTGCAGAATCTTCCCGTTGCCAATCTCGGCCTGACCAGCCGCACGATCTACGAGTCGCTGCACAGTTCCAATCGCCAGGAGCTGCCCCCCAGTATGCGCTTGCACTATCTGGAGCAACTACGCGAAATCGTTCGCTACATCGGTGCCGGGCTGCGTAAGCAGTATTTGGGCCGCGGGTTGCCCCTACGCGCAAAACCAACGCGAATCGTCACTCTGGCCGTTCGATTGCTGCAAGAGATGGCCTTGGGCTATGAGATCTTGGTCGAAACGGCGCGCGAACACCACAGCCTGCGGTTCAGCCGGCGCCACTTCGCCTGCGCCCTCGATCGCGCCATCCGCTACCGCGCCCGCGTTCTGCTGGAGAACTGGGTCGTCTATCAGCCCGCCCCAGTGGGCACTTGGCGCCGGTTGCACGACCTCTACGCCATTACCGAGCAGAGCGGGCTTGGCGAGCAGCGCGTGGCCGATCCGCTGCTTGACGGACCACACAAGCGCAGCACCCCCGCGCAAGCCTATCGGCAGGTGCTGCTGCTCGCCGCCGCGGCCCCGCAGAGGATGCATCATAGTGACATTCTGGATGCCTATCGGCTGCTCGAGCATTGGGCATCGGCTGCACAGCTGGTAAAGGCGGATCACCCAAGGGCCGGCGAGGCGCTGTTCCGCGTCTCGTTTGCCCTCGACGAGCCCGCGCTACCATGCGCGATTGGCGCACCGGGGCCGCAGCGCCGATTTTTGATTACCAATCCTCTGCTGCGGCTCATCGAACAAGAATTCGCCGGCACAGCCAAGGGGGCATTCTGGCGGCGCAAGCCGCTGACAGATATCAATCCAGAGCTCTCCAGCCGCCTATTGCTGGCGCTAGGCGCGGTCGAGGGTCGCCGGCGCCAATCGCGCATGAGGATCAACACGCGTGTTCAGGCGATCCTCGGGTTGAGCGCCATCCATCGAGTGCTATCCCACGATCTGGGTCAGGAGTTCGAAACCGTTGTTGACCCGATGCATGAACGATTCCAAAGCCGGGAGGTGCACTCCGTTGACTTCGAGGAACGCAACGTCTGGGATCTGATTTATCCGACCACGTTGAACACGGTCACGGAATCGGAGCAGCGGCAGCCCAAGCACGATGCATCTCAGCACCTGCAGCCGGAAGAATCTCTCGACTGGAGCCTGGTTAACGTCAGCGCGGGCGGCTATTGCCTAGTCTCGGGACCGGAGCAGAACTTGCGCGCCCATGTGGGCGAGCTCATCGCCATTCGCGACATCACCGACGGCGGGCGGCCCTGGCAGTTGGGAGCGGTGCGCTGGATGCGAGCGATGTCGGAGCAGACGTTGCAGATTGGCATGCAAATCCTGGCATTGAACCCAAGCCCAATCCAACTGCGTGCGGAACACTCGGATCACCGATTCGGACCGGTGGAACGGGGACTCTTGCTGCCTGCCATGACCGCCACGGATCAGCCGGCGACACTAATTGCGCCGGGGCGCCATTACATGAGGCAGCGGCTTGTCCGGGCGCGCTACGGTCTACGTGAAAGCGTGGTCGAGCTCAGCCGCGAGCTTGACGCCACCGCGCACTATGTCCAGTTCGAGTTCCGCGACAGCGATGTTTTAGATACTGAAATGGCAGCGCTAGGCGGTATTGTACCGATATCGTGAATGCACGCGAGGCCGGAACTTCAGGGTAAAAAATGGCAACCGAGAAGAATCTGCTGCGGCTGGCGATCGCCGAAGACTCACTCAATGACGCCGAACATCTAATCAATGTTCTGCGCAACGCCGGCTTTGCGGTGCGCACCACCCCGGTGGAGGATGAAGAAGCACTGCGCTCGGCGCTATCCGAATGCAGCCACGACCTGCTCATCTGTGCGCCTCACTTGGAACAACTGCCACTGGAGGTTGGGGCTCGGATTGCATTACAGCCCGGTCGAGAAATTGCGCTGCTGATCCTCAACGAGGAACCCGATCCCGAGCTGCGCCGGCAGGTGATGGCCATGGGTGCCGCGGATCTGGTTAACAAAGGCGATGCCGAGCACTTTCGCTTGGTGGTCGAGCGTGAATTCCGCAACTTGAGCGAGCGTCGGCGCCTGCGCCGCCTGGAGGTGGCCCTGCGCGAGGCAGAGCGGCGCTGTAATGCTCTGCTGGACAGCTCTCGTGATGCCATCGCCTATGTCCACGAAGGAATGCACATCTACGCGAACGTGGCTTACCTGGAGAAATTCGGCATCGAACACGCCGAGGCGATCGAGGGCCTGCCGATCCTCGATCTAATAACCGCGGATGACCAGGCCCGATTCAAGGATTTCTTGCGCCGCTACAGTCAAGGTCAATGCAAAGAGGACCAAGTCGAGGTAGGCATCAAGGGGCCGGAGGAGCAGACGCAAGCGGTGGTCATGTATTTCTGCGCGGCCAGTATCGACGGCGAACCCTGCACCCAGATCCTAATGCGCAGCACTACGCCAGGGCTCGAGCAGGAATTGGCCAGCCTCAGCCGCCGTGACGTGCTCACAGGCGTGTTCAACCGTAAACATTTCCTCGAACAGCTCGACCACGCTCTGCGCGAATTAGTTACGGCAAGCGATAATCCGGCCCACGGGCTGCTCTACCTCCAGGCTGATAATCTGGAAGCCGCCCATGCGAGCCTAGGGATCACGTCGGTGGAGCTCGTTCTTGCCGACATCGCCAAGATAATCCAGGGGCACATCGGCGAGGACGATGTAGCCGCGCGCTATGCGGATACCGTGTTTACCATCCTGTTGTCGAACCGCACTATCCACGAAACCCTCGGATTAGCCGAGGCGATACGCCAAGGCGTCGAGGAGCACGTCTCCGAGACCGGCAGCCGGACGATAACAAAGTCATGCAGCATCGGGGTCGCAATGCTAAGCGGCGGTGTTGCCAACGCAGATCAAGCCATCAACTTGGCCGCCGAGGCAGGCGAGCTGGCTAGCCGCGAGGGAGGCAATCGGGTCCATCTGCATGCCACGGCTGGCGAGAGCGGCAGCGGCAGCAGGACTGACTGGAAAAGCCGACTCGAGCGCGCGCTCGCAGATGAAGCATTTTATTTGATGTATCAGCCGCTGGTCTCATTATCCGGGGACCAAACCGAGCGCTATGAAGCGCGCCTGCGGTTGAGTGGTGACGGTGACGAACCGCTGGCGCCGCGGGACTTTATGCCCTTTGCCGATCAGTGTGGCCTGGCCCCGGCAATTGACCGCTGGCTGACCCGAACCGTGCTCGCGACGATTGCGGAGCGCCGCGAGGCCGGACACGAAACCTGGGTCTTCACCAAGATCAGCGGCGGCGCTCTAAGTGACTCAGAATTCCTGCCGTTTGTCACCGCTGAGCTGGATCGCCTGGGCCTGGAGCGCGCGAGTCTAATCTTCGAGCTCAGCGAGCCAGTGGCAGTAACCCAGCTCCATCAGGCAAAAGCCTTATACCAACGGGCCAAGGAGCTGGGCTGCGGCTTTGCCTTGGATCAATTCGGCCGTGGGCTTAACTCCTTGCAATTGCTCAAGCATATCCCGGCCGACTACCTGAAGCTCGACCATAGCCTATGCATCGATCTAATGGAAAATACGGAAACCCAACGCAAGATCCGCGCAATCATTGATGCCGCTCATACCCTGGGCAAGCAAGTCGTCGCGGGCTATCTCGAGGAGGCCACCGTGCTCGCCACACTCTGGCAATACAAGGTTGATTTGGTCCAAGGCCATTTCCTGCAGGAGCCCATGCCTGAAATGAGCTACGATTTCAGCGGCTTGGTGATCTGAGCGCGCAGTTTAGGGCCTGGCCCAACAAGAGCAGCGATCGAAAGCTTTCGCAAAGTGCTGCGCAAGGCGGCAAGCCTTGGCGGTTTTCTCGGACGAAAAAGCAGCGGCGAGCTGGGAACCAAATCGCTGTGGTTAACATTTGCAGGGGCTGGATGATATTACCACCGCGTGAAAAATCTTCGTTCCACAACTACGCGGACCTCCCGTGTTCAGCAGCTAACTGGAGCCTTGACGTGGCTCACCGTCTCTGCTAGTTCTTTGTCGAAATCCCGTCAGATCGAGCGCTCGATCACATCGAGCGCTTGGGGGCAACATTCCTTGGGTGCTTGGAAGGGCGACATGGCTAGCCGCAGAGTTGCTAGCCAGTACATGGGAGGCAAGGCCGTTCCAAATCCCGACCGGCTTTACCTCAAAACCGCCAGCTTTGTCGACAATAAGGAGACGCAAATGTCAGAGGCAACAGCAGCGATCGAGTTCGACCGGGAATCGCGGGCGCGATTCGAGTTCCTGCTGGGGGCGCGTGCTGCCGTGACCGGCGCTCACTGTGGCGACGACGATGAAGAGACTTGCTCCTGCAGTGGAGGCATCGCGCTCGGAGTCCACTGCGGCGACGACGACGACGAACCCGTCTGAGCTCACCGGCGTCGGAAACGACCGCTGGCACCGCCTGATCGGCGGCGCTGGACTCGTATCGGGAAAGCGACAGAGCGCGGAAGCCCGCACCCTCGGAGCGGGCTTCCGCGGCCTCGCCGCCGCTGTTTCCCTGGGCTTGTGACCCTGGACTCGCGCTACGGAGTCGGAACCCCAGCCGAAGCCCTCCGAATGCCGACACAGAGCCTGCCAATACCCCGCCCATGGAGGCCAACATGAACAGATCGGTCGTGGCAGCGCGCGAAAAGTCCCCGCCGATCACGTTGCAGCTCGCAAAACGCTGGGCGGGCCGGGCAGGTATTGCCGAAGTAACCGAGATCACCCACCTCGATCGCCTCGGCGTGCCGACGTTCGTCAGTGTACGACCACAAGCGCGGGCTGACGTCTTCACCTTCGGTAAGGGCAAGAACCCGATCGAGGCCGAGGTGTCGGCCTACATGGAAGCGATCGAGTACTTCTTCGCCGAGCCGGGCGTAAGCAACCTGCGCACCGAATGGAGGACTCCGCGCGACGTGACCGGCGCTGTAACCGAGCGGGTAGTCG
>JAKDMK010000357.1 GCA_030452365.1 Nitrococcus sp. | reverse complement strand
TGAATACCTCCATGTAGGCTCGACGGCGGCATCCTTGCCGCCGACGGTCCCGCCACAGCGCACCGCCCCGGCCTGACGATGCTTCTGCAAACATCAGTAAGGGGCCATTGGCGGGTGCTGCGTTTGCCTCTGATGCGGGGCGGTCAGTCCGCGGCCAGGAAACAGCCGAGCAGATCGTTCAAAAACCGCATGCCCACTGCGGTAGGCAGCAAATGGTCATCCGCCGTGAGTTCGAGCCAGCCGCGCTTGCGGGCGTCGCAGACCGCGGCCTCGAACGAGATCCAGGAGAGCCCGGTTCGCGCCATGCAAAGCGTACGTGGCACCCCCTGCGATAGTCGCAAGGCGTTCATCATGAATTCCAGCACCGCATCCTGCGCGCTGAGCCGGTATGAGCTCGAAACGGCCTTGCCCGCGGCGGCCTGTCTCAGGTAGGCCAGCGGCAGGGTGAGCTTCTCGTAGCGGGTTATCGTTCCCTGAGCAACATCGGTCACCTTGCCGTGCGCTCCGGCACCGACGCCGAGATAATCACCGAAAGTCCAGTAATTGAGATTGTGCCGACAGCGCCGGCCTGGGCGTGCATAAGCCGATACCTCGTAATGTTCATAGCCCGCGGCTGCGAGCCGCGCTTGGCAGTCGAGCTGCATCTCATAGATGGTGTCTTCCGTGGGAAGCGCCGGCGGGCGCGCCGCAAACGCCGTATTGGGCTCCAAGGTGAGCTGGTAGTGCGAGATATGCGTCGGCGCCAGCGCAATGGCCTGCAGGGTGTCGGCCACGGCCTCGCGCAGGGTCTGATTCGGCAGCCCGTACATGAGATCGATATTGAAGTCATCGAAACCGGCGGCGTGGGCGGTTTCCACCGCTACCAGAGCCGCCTGTGGGCCATGAATGCGCCCCAGGCGGCGCAGGCTCTGCGCGTGGAAGCTTTGCACGCCAATGGATAGACGGTTCACTCCGGCGCTGCGAAAGCCCTCGAAGCGAGCCTGA
The DNA here is from genome assembly GCA_030452365.1 of Nitrococcus sp. Lineage (GTDB taxonomy): Bacteria > Pseudomonadota > Gammaproteobacteria > Nitrococcales > Nitrococcaceae > Nitrococcus. The sequence goes on along the minus strand of JAKDMK010000357.1, from coordinate 2,436 downwards.
TCCACAGCCCCTGGATTGGCCTCCAAGGTTATTTCGCAGTCCGCTGCCAGCTTTAGCTGACGGCGCAGTCCCTCGATCAGGCGCGCGAGCGCGAGCGGCGGAAACAGGCTTGGGGTTCCACCACCGAAGAACACCGAACTGATCGCGCGCCCATGGGCATGCTCAACTTCCCGCGCTACATCGGCAAGCAGTGCGTCCACGTAGGCTTCTGCCGGTAGGTTCCCGCGCAGCGCATGAGAGTTGAAGTCACAATACGGGCATTTGCGCACGCACCAGGGCAGATGCACGTAGAGTGCGAGCGGCATGGGCGCGGTGAACTGGAAGACGGGTTTAGGATCTGTCAACGCTTCCATCGCTGGTCGCGGTCAAAGGCTTCTAGCAAGGCCCGTAGCGCTAGGCCCCGGTGGCTGATGCGGTTTTTGGCCTGGGTGTCCAGTTCGGCCGCCGTGCACTCGAGTGCCGGTAGGTAGAAAAGTGGATCATAACCGAAACCGTTCTCTCCGCGCGCCTGCTCGGAGATCCGCCCCTCCCAGGTACCGCGGCAGAGGAGCGGATCGGGGTCTCGTGCATGGCGTAGATAAGCGATGATGCAGATGTAGCGGGCCGTGCGTTCGGCCGTCGGGGCGTCGATCAGCTCATCGAGCAGGCGTTGGTTGTTGGCACTATCGTCGGCACCTTCGCCGGCATAGCGCGCCGAGTAGATTCCCGGCTCGCCCGCTAGTGCCTCGACCTCTAGCCCGGAATCATCGGCAATGGCGCCGAGGCCCGTGTGCGCGCAGGCGTGCCGGGCCTTGATGAGCGCGTTTTCGATAAAGCTCAGGCCTGTCTCCGCTACTGCGGGCACGAAGTAGAATGACTGCGGTATCAGCTCGATGTTCATTCCCCGCAGCAAGGCTTGCACCTCTGTTGCCTTGCCCGGGTTGTTACTGGCGAGAACGATGCGCCGCATGCGCGCTACGCTTGCAGCGCCCGGTGCTGCGCCTCGATCAGACTACGGATTCCCTCTTCGGCCAGATCGACCATTCGCCCTAGCTCGTCGCGCCGGAAGGCGTGGCCTTCGGCGGTACCCTGGATTTCTATCAGCGCGCCCACTTCGTTCATGACCACGTTCATATCGGTCTCGGCCTCGGCATCTTCGGCATAGTCCAAATCGAGCACCACCTCGCCGCGATAGATTCCCACTGACACGGAGGCCACTTGGCCGAACAAGGCGTGGCGTTTGAGCAGACCTTTGTCGGTCAGGCTCTGGAGTGCATCCGCCAAGGCGATGTATCCTCCTGTAATGGCAGCGGTACGGGTGCCGCCGTCCGCCTGCAGCACATCACAGTCGATGATCACCCGGCGCTCGCCCAGCGCCTGCAAATCGACCGCCGCGCGCAAGGAGCGGCCGATCAACCGTTGAATTTCGATACTGCGGCCTTGCTGGCGCCCGCGCGTGGCCTCGCGGTCGTTGCGGCTGTGGGTCGAGCGCGGGAGCATAGCGTATTCGGCCGTGATCCAGCCCCGCCCGCTTTTTCGCAGCCATGGTGGTACCTGCTCTTCGACCGAGGCAGTGCAGAGCACCTTGGTGTCACCAAACTCGACCAAAACAGAACCTTCCGCGTGCTTGGTGAAATGACGTGTGAAATGCACGGCCCGCATTTCATGGTATTGACGGCCACTGGGGCGCATGGCTTTCCTCACGATAGCGCCGTTAAATGAAGCAGGCTAGCACAGCCGCAGGTATCGCGGGAGCGACGTTTTCCTCGACGCATCATTGCGCGTAACATTCTGGACATGGCGCAGGGAGAAGGGCGATGATCCGCAGTATGACCGCATTTGCGCGTCAGGAGCAGCAAAGCGATGGCGGCAAGCTCATCTGGGAGCTGCGCTCGGTCAACCACCGCTACCTGGATATCTATGTACATCTGCCCGAGGAGCTGCGCTCGTTCGAATGGCCATTACGTGAGCGGCTGAGGCGCCAACTGGGCCGGGGTAAGATCGAGTGTACCTTGCGCTACCGCCCGGGTATAGGTGCTGTCGATGCGTTGCAGATCAATTGGCCGTTTGCCGAGCAGGTCATTGAAGGCTGTCTCTCAGTTGGCCGATTGCTCCCCCAGATGGCACCAATATCGCCACTTGAGCTGTTGCGTCTGCCTGGCATCCTGCAAGAGACCGAGTCTGATCTGCAACCCGTGGCCGAAGCCGCGATTGGGCTGCTGGAGACCGCCCTGAGTGATTTGCTGAGCATGCGGGAAAGGGAAGGCGCGCGGCTTGCGGCTATGCTGCGCGATCGCACGCGGCAGCTGAGCGAGCTCACAGGGCAGGTTCAGGACAGGCAGATTCAGGGTTGACAGGGACAGATTCAGGGACGGAGAGGGTGTTCACGGAATTAACGCCCAATTTCTCTCGCAATTGTTGTAGCAAGAGTTGGTCGTTCACAAGTCGACGTTGTTG
>JAKDMK010000356.1 GCA_030452365.1 Nitrococcus sp. | reverse complement strand
CGTCCTCAACTCGCCCGCGTTACAACTCGTCGGTCTGAGGCGGAGCCTCGTTAGGTATTGCCGAGACCGGTAGCGTTGTTATGACCTCCAGCCCCGAATGCCCCAGCGCAAACCACTTCCTGCCGGACGATCATTTGATCGTGCTGCAGGCCCACCATGTCGTGGATTATCTGGAAGCGGTCTGGGAGCGGTTGCAGGCTCCAGGTCAGGGCATGCCCCGCGCCGTCAACCTGATCACCGGTCCGTCGCGCACCACCGATGTGGGGCAGAACATGCGGCTCAGCGCCCATGGTCCCGCCGCGTCCACTTGCTGTTGCTTGCCTGACAGGCTGGCAATACGCATGCTGCCTCTGCGCCCGGCATTAAGCGGTGGCATCGAGCCCCAAAAGACGCCCTGGGTTCTCTCAATTGCGCGCAATCGATTTTTGTGCCAGCTGCAACGCCGGGTAGTCCCTGGCCCGCGACGGCGGCCGAAGAAACAACCTGAGAACGCGGCTGATCAATAATCTATCTCAGTCTCACCCGATGTCCTCATATGAGGAGGTTCTCACACCAGTTCTCACACTCCAGCATCAAACCTCGATGAGTCGTATAATGAAGCAATGTGCCTCATCAGGTGAATCGGCTATGAATCAACTGACCTTACGCGGGCTTGACAAGGAGCTGGAAGGATGCATCCGCCAGCTCGCCGAACACGAGCATATTTCCATGAACAAGGCGGCATTAAAGCTCATGCGCCGTGGCTCGGCGTTGGATCGCGCGGGGCCCGACTCGAATATGATCGGCGACCGTTTGGATGATTTCATCGGCTCCTGGAACGCTGCAGACGCCGCAGACTTTGACAACGCCGTTGCAGTATTCGGGGAGATCGACCCGGAGCAATGGCAGTGAGAATACTGCTGGATACCAATGCGTACTCCGCACTGGCGCGCGGCGAGGCATCGCTGGCTGAACGAGTGCGCAGCGCGGAGCGAATCTTGGTCTCCAGCATCGTCGCCGGTGAGCTGCTGCATGGCTTTCGGCGAGGCAACCGGCATGAGGCCAATTGCCGCCAGTTCAATGCCTTTCTCGCTCGACCCTTCGTGGAACTGCTCCCGGTTGGTCTAATTACGGCGGATCGCTTCGCTCGGATTATGGCGGCGTTGCACGCCAAGGGGCGGCCGATTCCGACCAACGACGCTTGGATCGCGGCGCATGCCATGGAAACCGGGGCCGAACTGCTATCTCGCGACGCCCATTTTGGAGAAATCGATGGGTTGGTCTGGACCAGCTTCTAGCCCGCGTAGTTTGGGGTGAGCTTGCGAACCCCAACGCGGCTACCGGAGGTGTTGGGGATTCTCCGTCCCCCCAACGTACGCAGGCTCTGAGAATGCGGCTGATCAATAAGAGGTAACCATCGGCCAGCATCGGCCGACCGGGGAGATGAGCGGCGCGAAGCACCGCTCATCTCCTCGCTCGAACCGCACCGCGTTGCACGCGGCTTCGGCCGCATGACAGGGGAGTATCGCGAAATGACACGCTCCTGTCATGAGGTGCTGCTCAACTGCGACACCAAATCGGCCCCCTCGCCAGGAACCGGCGCAGCATGTTGGTTTCGTTCCGTTTCAAATAGCGGGGCTGGAGTTCCAACCGAAACGCTGTGTATGCGAACGTGGCGAACATGCCCCAGATTTGCGTGTCGGTGAGCGGGACGGTCAACAGATTAAAACCCCTTTAAACATCCGCTCCGGTCAGCCGGTCGAGGACGTTGGCGGGCACGAACACGGCGTCTTCGCCGTCGGCGAGCTGGCGGAGCTGTGTACGCTCGCCTTCGGTGAGCCGGACACCTTGGACGACGTAGCCGCCGTCGGTGCGGTACAGGGCGGGGCATCCAGCTGCTCCGGAGCTGATGTCCTTCCACAGGAACGTTAGGGTCTTAACTGTCTCGGACATGGTATTCTCCTCAACGGTTTGTGTTATGTGTCGCCATGCTTGCATATTCTCACTGTAACTCGCAAGAACTCCGCCCATTACCTCACCGGACGGGGCCGGTGTAAGGCGCGCCAAGCCTGGCAGCCTATATTTAGATGAAGGCAGCCCCCCTCGTCAAGACCACTGACCGGCGGATGCAAGCCAGGTTTGTTCTCATACCCCAACTCCGATTGTTCCCTCAAAATCATTGCGCTTAATCGATGGAGCGCGCGTGTCAGATAATGAAACGGCACAGGTGCTGCCCGCGAGACGGTCGCGGCGGCCGCGCGGTCTGACGATAGCCGCTGTCCTGATCGTGCTATTCGGCGTGCCATGGTGGACGTTAGTCGGCGCCGGTACGCAGTGGCCAGGTGTGGTCGTTGTTGCGGCCACGATTTTGTTCATCAATGGCCTGCTCGCACTCCCGCTGCTGATGTACCTTGGCCATGGCCGCCGCAGCCGGGACTGGGCGGCGCGTATTGGTGATGCGATTCTGGGCGTGATCTGGGTGCTGTTCACCTGGGCGCTGCTGGGTAACCTCCTGCGGCTCGCCTTGGCGATCGGCGGCATTGCCGACCCGCTCCGCTCCCGCATCGTCGCCGTAGCGGTTATCACCGTATCGCTGGCGCTGATGCTCTGGGGCTGCATCGAGGCGATGCGCGTACCGCGCATCAAATTTGTAACGGTCACGATCGGCCGCTTGGCCCGCGGGCTCCACGGTGTGCGGCTCGTTCTGCTCACCGACACCCATTTCGGTCCAATCAATCGGACCCGTTGGTCTACCGCCGTCGTCGCAGCCGTCAATGCCCTCGACGCCGATATTGTTTGCCACACCGGGGACATCGCCGATGGGAGTGTAGTCAAACGCCGGCAGCAGGCTGCTGCGCTCGCCAATGTGCGCGCCAAACACGCCAAGGTGTACGTGCTCGGAAACCATGAGCATTTTGGTTGGGCGCAGACTTGGCTCGAACACATGCGCCGGCTCGGCTGGGAACCGTTGCACAACCGGCATATGGTCGTGCACCGGGACGGTGCCGCACTGGTCGTCGCCGGCGTCGACGATGCAACGGCGGTCGCCCCAAGCCACTACGCCGCAGCGCTTGCCGGCGTCGATCCAAACCAGCCCGTGGTGCTGCTCGCCCACCAGCCCAAACAAATCGACGCGGCCATCGAACTCGATATTGACCTACAGCTCTCCGGACACACCCATGGCGGCCAGATCTGGCCGTTCCACCTACTCGTGCGCCTCGTGCAACCCTCGCTCCACGGCTTGACCCGGCATGGCGAGCGGACCCAGCTCTACACCAGTCGCGGCACCGGCTTCTGGGGGCCGCCACTGCGAATTTTCGCTCCCAGCGAGATTACCGTGCTCACCCTGAATGGGTAGGTGACACAACATCGCATTGCTGATGTATGCAGAAGCGCTGTCCGCCTGGGGCGTTGCGCTCTGGCGGGACCGTCGGAGTCAGGGATGC
>JAKDMK010000355.1 GCA_030452365.1 Nitrococcus sp. | reverse complement strand
CGTCGTTCATTTGGAACAACCAAACTTTTCTCCTCGCGCCTTGCCTGACCGACTGTAGGGCAGCAACGCGACGCCGTGTGCGGGTGTCAACAGGCCCGAGACTACAGACCTTAGATTGACCGAACGTATTGCCGACCGGCATCGAGGCGGCTTGCGCGCAAATACCACCGGCGCCCTACGCTACGACTGCAGTGAACGAGAATTCCTCGGCAGGGTTCGGGATGGCTCGTTCGTTCACTGGAGCAGGCGATAGACGCGTTCACCCTCTATCCGGGACCGATTGCCCGCGCCATCTCCACTTCGCTCGGCAAGCGTCCCTGCTGCCGCGGGTTCCAGGTTCTGGCTGCGGCTCAACTCCCGCTGCACGAGAGGAGGAGCCACATTCAATGTGAGCTTCATACGTACCCAATCCGGCCCGGCACCGCTCAAACGAACCCCGATCACGCCAGGCAGCTGCGCCAGCAGGCTCTCAACGGTCGCAAACCGCTCCAGCGAACCCACCCCGTTCACCTTGATTCGCATCAGCGTGGACGCTGTCAAATCGGGCAAGAGCGTATAGTCAGGGCGCAGGCTCGCTGCCAATGCCTGCACGCCATCGCTCAGCATCTGCTCGATGCTGGCACCCCGACTCTCCCAGCTGACATCCGTGCCGTCGCGGTACAGTGCCCAGCGACCATTCCAGCCGGTGGCGGTCGCGCTGACCCGCAGCATCAATACCAACTCGGCCGAATAGCGCCGCGAGGCCGCCAGCACCGGCTCACTGAACCCACCGTATACATCGCTGTAACGCACTTGCTGCCTGTCCTCAAGATCCAAAAGCGGGAGAATCAACGGTATACCGAGATCGGCAAAGGCCGTGCGCAATGCCTCGCCCGGCTGTTCTCCAGTGTCCTCATTGACTAGCCCATGCTCATCACCGGAGTCAAGCGCGAACCAGACCAGCACCGGCGGTCGCTTCGCCTGCCAGCTTGGAATCCCACGCTTAGCCAGGGCGCGGCGCAGGCTCTGCCCATCGAAGCGCGCAATCAGCTCGAGCTGCCCGTCTGCACCGCGCTCATAGTGATATTGCTGCAAATACGGCTGCGGGCTCTTTACCAGGTCGGCTACCCGGGTGGAGTGGGCGAGATCCGCGCGTCCTGTCATGGCCACCAGGACCTGTGTGATAGCCGATTCTAGCGCCTGCGCACGGGCCTGCGCACTTTGGTCGGCAACCGGCACGCCCGCGGCGTGCAAGTCCTGTGGCGAGGCGGCAGCAATTGGCCCAGCGTAGAGAACAGCAAGACCAACGCTCAGCGCAATAACCCTCACCGCAAGACCGGTGTCCATTACGTTAGATCTACCCCACCGAGGCTCGCATTCCGGCTGTCTACGTTAGCATGAATGGCGCAGGAGTCGTGACGCGGGATTTATAATGTCACAAGGCGAGACTACCATTGATGATTTTCCCAAGGAGATGCCCCGTGGCCAAAGACGAATCTCGGACTAGGCTGACGTACCGGGACGCCGGCGTCGACATCGACACCGGCGCCGAGCTCGTGCAACGCATCAAAGCGGATGCGGCAACAACCATGCGCCCCGAAGTGCTCGGCGGGCTCGGCGGTTTCAGCGGGTTATTCGAGCTGCAACTGGAGCGCTACCGCAACCCCGTGCTGGTGTGCAGCAGCGATGGGGTCGGGACCAAGCTCAATTTGGCTATCGAGACGCGACGCCATGAAGCCATCGGGGTGGACTTGGTAGCGATGTGCGTCAACGATATTGCCGTCACGGGCGCCGAACCGCTGCTCTTCCTCGATTATTATGCCACCGGTCGTATTGAGCTCGACATGGCGCAGCAGGTGATTCGTGGCATTGCGCGCGGGTGCCGCGAAGCCGGTGCCGCACTCATCGGCGGTGAAACTGCGGAGATGCCAGGCATTTATGCGGGCAATCACTACGATCTTGCAGGCTTCTGCGTCGGTGTAGTGGAGAAGGCCAAGCTCATTGACGGCACTCGCGTGTGCCCCGGCGATGCTCTGATTGGCATCGCCTCCAGCGGCCTGCATTCCAATGGCTACTCGCTCGTACGGCATGTCTTGGCGACCCGCCGCATCGATCTCACAACGGAGCTCAATGGCACAGCGCTGGCGGAGCTGCTGATGACACCAACCCGTATCTACGTTCGCGCGCTACGCCGGCTCGTTGCTGAGACCCACACCCACTCTCTCTGCCATATTACCGGCGGAGGACTGCTCGAAAACCTGCCGCGGGTTCTGCCGGCACAGACTGAGGCCTGGATCGACAGTCGCAGCTGGGAGTGGCCCACGGTATTCGACTGGCTCCAGCGCGAAGGCAACATTGCGAGGCAAGAGATGTACCGGGTGTTCAATTGCGGAGTGGGTATGGTGGCGGTGGTCGCGCCGCAAGAGGTCGATCACGCCCTAGCTGTACTGCGCGGCGCGGGTGAGACCGCCTGGCGGCTGGGCGAGGTGCGGGCGGGTTCCGCTGACAAGCCGCTGGTGCGGATCGAGGGTTGACCAATGCCTGCGCAGCCGCTGCGCGTTGTCGTACTGATCTCGGGTCATGGCAGTAATCTGCAGATTTTCATCGATAGTCAGAGCTCAGGGCGTCTGCCAATCGACATACGGGCCGTGATCAGCAGTCGAGCCGATGCCTATGGACTCGTTCGCGCCAAACAGGCGGGAATCGAGCACGAAACGTTATTGCCTCAGGATTTCACCAGCCGCGAGTGCTACGACCACGCCCTGCGAGATAGGGTAAACCGCTACCGGGCAGACCTTGTTATCCTGGCTGGCTTCATGCGCATTCTCACACCGGTATTCCTCGCCGCATACGAGGGGCGTGTGATCAATATCCATCCCTCGCTGCTGCCCGCGCTGCGCGGACTGCACACCCACGAACGGGCACTGCGGGAAGGCCTGCGCGAACATGGCTGCAGCGTGCACTATGTGACTTCGGCGCTGGACGCGGGGCCGGTGATCATCCAGGCTCGAGTATCCGTGCAGCCGGATGACTGCGGAGAGTCTCTGCAGCGGCGGGTGCAGTACCAGGAATACCGCATCTATCCCCGTGCCGTTCTCTGGATTGCCGAGGGGCGGATCGAGCTGCGCAATCATACGGTTTGGCGGCAGGGGCGGCGCCAGGACCGGCCCCTAGTTGTGACGGCGGATGACGACTTGGAGTCGCTCTAAGACCCGATTCGGACCTGCCCGCAGCGGTTGCGTTCTCTCAACCACCTGACCGTGCGCCTCTCGAGATACCAATCCCTGTACTGCTATTGTCAGCGTGCCGTGCCCCGGCCCAGAGGCGGTGCGCTCTAGCGGGGCACGCCGTGAATACCTCCATGTAGGCTCGACGGCGGCATCCTTGCCGCCGCCGGTCCCGCCAAAGCGCGCTGCCCCTGAACTGACTGTGCTTCTGCAAACATTAG
>JAKDMK010000067.1 GCA_030452365.1 Nitrococcus sp. | reverse complement strand
CTTTGTAAAAGCCTTTAACTGGACCGGAGGGCGCGCACCGAGAATGGTGTGCGCATTCCAGTAAGCTAAGATGGACCCCGGCCTGCGCCGGGCTGACGAAGCACCGGCACCGGCCCTGGGACTGGGACTGGGGTCCGCAGCAGGCTTCGCCCATGTGACTAACAAATCAACTCTTTGTTACCGCTCGGGCGCAAGCACGAGCATCACTGATTCATGTGTTGCTCGCCCGTATCGCCCATTCCCTGGAGCTTTTCCTTCGCTTGATTGATGGCGCCTTTGGCCGCCTCACCAGTCTCCTCCGCGGCCTGATTAAGCTTTTCTCCCATCTGGTTCATAGTATCGGTTGCCGCTTCGCCAGTTTGTTCGCCGGCCTGGTTAAGCTTTTCCCCCATCCCCTCTGATTGGTTCATGGTGTCTTCTGCCGCCTCGCCAGTCTGCTCGGTGGCCTGATCAGCGCTTTCACCCGCCTTCTCAGCCGGGCCCTTGGAGTCGCAGGCGCTCAGCGCGAAAGTCAGGGCGCCTGCGAGCATTAGTAAGAAAAGGTAGTTGCGGATTTTCATGATTATCTCCTCTCGACTTGTGACTCGAACAGTGATCTCGCGAACTTGTAAAGGCACAGGCCCATTTTTGATAATCCCGGGTATTCAGGATTTGCTTATTGTCGATTTTTGCTGATCCATTCTAGCGTTCTGTTGCGTTGGCGAATACTAACAGCATAGACCTCAAGCGCATAGACCGCACGAACTGGCAATAGTTTCAAATCCGTCACGCGACCATAATATATGTCGCGAAATGACGACAGTTCGCACTCGTGTGGGAAACTCTCTTACACAAGCGCGGTGCCTTTGAGAACGCGTGGATCTATTCGCCCAAACCGATAATCACGCTCGAGGCGTCAAAGATCGCGCAGGCGGTGCTGCCGTCTTCGAGCCCCAGGCGATCGACGCTCTCGTTGGTGATCACTGCGGCTATGCTCTTACTTTGTTTTAGCTCGATGACCACGTCACTGTTGATGGCACCGCGGTGCAGCCGAGAGACGTGTCCGCACAGCTGGTTGCTCGCACTCAGGTTAGGTGCGGCAGCGGTGGCGATGACAACAGAGGAGGACTTGATCAGGGCAAGAGCGTTTGTGCCTTCGATCAGGTCCAGCCGCGCAAGACTGTCTTCAGTGATGATCGCGACGATGCTCTGACCTTGACCTAGGCTCAGGCGCACCTCGGCGTTAACGGCGTCATGACGGATGGAGCTGACCTGGCCCCAGAGCTGGTTGCGGGCACTGGTCTGCAGATGCAGTCTCCCAAGCACCGGCATCACGACCTCGAGACCATGGATTCGGCTCGCGAGGCCGTTCAGGTAACGCCGATGTTCTTGCTCGAGTTCGCGGAATACCCGCACAAGCTGCACTCCATGTCCGGTCAGCCGGGTACCGCCGCCACCGCGGCCACCTACGGCGCGCTCGACGAGGGGGCGCTCTGAGAGGTTATTCAGCCCTTCGATGCGCTCCCATGCCGTACGATAGCTGATACCCGTGGCATGGGCGGCGCGGTTGATTGAACCGTGCTCGGTAATTGCCTCGAGCAGTCCGATCCCTTCGTCCGCAAGCAGCAGCCCGGTCGCGTAGCGCAGCTGAAGACCGGCTTCGAGTGACGGGTGATCTTCGTCTGTACTCATAGGCTTCACGCTCAATGGTTGGCTAAGGGCAACGCTAGAACTGGCAGCCGGGGCAATAGTAGGTGGCACGCTGACCGCGGCGCTCGACACGAATGCAGCCCGCGCATCGGTGGCAGAGTGCGCCATCCCGGCCATAGACCTCGAGGCGCTGGCGGAAGTAACCGGGGCGCCCGTCGCTACCGGTAAAATCGCGCAAAGTTGTACCACCGACGTCGATCGCTTCGGCGAGCACGGCCTTGACCGCCTGTACTAGCCGCGCGTAACGCTTGCGGCTAATCCGCCCCGCCGGGGACATGGGGCGAATTGCGGCGCGGTGCAGAGCCTCATTGGCGTAGATGTTACCAACGCCCACCACCATTCGGCTATCCATCAAAAAAGCTTTGATGCTGGCACGCCGACCACGGCTGCGGCCATGCAGATAAGCGGTATCGAAGGCACTGGACAGGGGCTCGGGGCCCAACCGGGCAAGCAAGTGATGCTGAGCCGGATCGCCGGCGCTCCAGTGCAGACTGCCAAAGCGGCGAGGATCCGTGTAGCGCAGCGCCTGCCCGTCAGACAGGACGATATCCAGATGCGCATGCGCAAGCACCGGCTCCACCGCCGCAACCAGCCGCAGGCTGCCGGACATACCCAAGTGCAGGATCAACGTGCCATTGTCCTCGAGGCGCAGCAACAGATACTTCGCCCGCCGTTGTACGGCGATGATCCGGCGATTCTCGGCCTGGCGGGGCAAGCTCTCGGCGACAGGCCAGCGCAAGCGCGCATCACGGATGACGATTTTCCCAATGCGCCGACCGCGCACGTAGGGTTCGATGCCGCGGCGGGTGGTTTCCACTTCGGGTAGCTCTGGCATGCCGATCCGTGCCCGGTTAGCAGACGGAGCGAATCTCCTCCGTCCAACGTACGGCCTCCACATAGGCCTCATTGGTCTCGGCGGCGTTTAGCCCCAGCTCCCGGACGCGCGCGACGCATCCCGTCTCGAGATCCCTGACGGCACTGAGCAACCGCCCCTCGGCGCCTTCGCCATGCAGTATGGCCGAGGAGATGGCCTCGTTCAGCGGCAACTTTTGCAGGATCTGCTCCAGCGGGGCATCCAACAGTGCATCGAGCCCCGACAACAATCCTACCATAAAGCACCGCGCGGGATTCTCCACACCGATAACGCGGCCAGCGCTTTCGCAAAGACGTGCCCGTATCATGACAGCCACGGCCTGCTCCTGCGGCTTGCCGGGAATCGAGGCGAGCGCTATCAACGCGGCTAATGTCCATAGCTTGCGCGTTCCCAGATACACCACCGCTTCGCGTATGGAATCGATCGGGCGCCGCAACCCGACGAAGGAGGAGTTCAAATAGCGCAATAGCTTGTAGCTCAGCGCGATGTCTTGGCTGATGAGCTCTTCCAGCTCGGCGACTTGCACATCCGGGCGCTGCAGCGTGGCAATGAGCTTAAGAATAGGCAGGCGGCTCGTGAGTATGTCCTTGTTGCTCATCGTGCTCGGGCGGCTGAGGAAATAGCCCTGGAAGTAGTCGAAGCCCATTTCCTTGCACGCCTCGAAGCCCTCCGGTGTCTCGACCTTCTCAGCTAGCAGCTTGACATTGAAGGTTCGGAGTAGGTCTACTTGCTCGGCCAGCTCGGACAGGCTCAGCCGCGGTACTTCGACCTTGACCAGATCGGCACGCTGCAGCAGCGGGCGCAGCGCCGGATCGTAGACGAAGTCATCGAGCGCGATGCGGTAGCCCGCCGAGCGCAGAGAGTCAAGCCCGGCGATGATCGCCGGTTCCGGAGCCACATTTTCCAGTATTTCAAGGACGACCCGATCGGCCGGCAGCGGAATACGGCCGTGGTTGACGACGAAGCTGCGGGTCATGTTGATGAAGGCAAGGCGATTTCCGACCAGTTCATCCAGCCCAAATACCGTAAGCGTATTGACAATGACCTCAGAGGTGGCGCGGTCACCGTCCTCCACCTGGGCATTCGCCACCGAGGCATGGCGAAAGAGCAGCTCGTAGCCGTAAACGTCGCGATTGCGATCGAAGATGGGCTGACGCGCGAGGAATATTTCATGCATGCGTGAGTGCTAGAATTGCCTGCTAGCCTCGCTGGCGAAGAACGTATCCCAGAGAACTCGGACCATACGCCGATTGTCCAATTATGAACAGTTCCATGGACGCGGATCCACCCGGCTCGCTATAATACAACCCTGCTTCGCGTTTCTGAAATAAATCGGTATTTCATACGCGTCGATCTAACAGAAGGTATCTTCCGCTCATGTTGTACGGCTTATTCGAGCTCCCCGTGTGGGGCTATGCTCTGATCGCGCTCGGGTTGACCCACGTGACCATCGCCAGCGTGACCATCTATCTACACCGTCACCAGGCCCATCGCGGCATGGACCTTAACCCGGCAATAGCGCACTTCTTCCGGTTTTGGCTGTGGCTGACCACGGGGATGGTCACGGCCGAGTGGGTGGCGGTACATCGCAAGCATCACGCTAAAGTCGAGACCGAGAACGATCCACACAGTCCGCAGGTGCGTGGGCTGCATGCGGTGCTCTGGGGGGGCGCGGTGCTCTACAAGGCGGCGCTGAAAGACCCGGACCTCGTTGCAACCTATGCGCATGGCACCCCCAATGACTGGATCGAGCGTCATGTCTACCGGCCGTACTCATATTCCGGCCTTGTATTAATGCTTTTCATCGACCTGCTCTGCTTTGGTGTGGTTGGGATTGGCATTTGGGCCGTGCAGATGCTCTGGATTCCTTTCTGGGCCGCCGGCGTTGTCAATGGCGTGGGTCACGCACTGGGTTATCGCAACTTCGAGCCGCCGGATGCTTCGACCAACATTGTTCCGCTGGGTATCCTGATCGGCGGGGAAGAGCTGCACAACAATCATCACGCATTCCCGAGCTCGGCCAAGTTCGCCATCAAGTCCTGGGAGTTCGATCTTGGTTGGGTATATATCCGAATTCTACAAGCGCTGCGGTTGGCCCGGGTAAAGCGGATAGCACCACGCCCCGCCATCCTCGATAAGGCGGATGTGGATATGGAGACGGTTGCGGCGGTGGTTCGGGCCCGAGTGCACGTGCTGGCGATTTATGCCCGGCAAGTGTTGCTCCCCACGTTGCGCGAAGAGCTGCAGTGCCCTGATGTCTCCTGTCAGAGAATGCTCAAACGGGCAAGGCGGGCACTGTTACGAGAGCAAAGCTTGCTTGATCGCCGCGCCGAGGCGCGGTTGGAGGATGCACTGGCGCAAAGCCAGCGCCTAATGACAGTATATCAGTTCAGGCTGCGTCTGCAGCGACTTTGGAGTAGTTCAAACACCTCGCACGAGGTGCTGCTGAAAGGGCTTAGGGAGTGGTGCGCGCAGGCCGAGATCAGTGGTATTCAGACACTGCAGGAGTTCGCCCGCGGCTTGCGCGGTTTCACGGTGGTGCAATCGGCCCTGCGCTAAAGAGGGGACCCCGGCGAGCGTAACAGGACAGGTTGGTGCCGGGTTACGCTCGTGCGTGTTCCCGATAGTGGCCGATATCGTGAAAACCGAGGATTATTTCAGCTTCGCCTCACGATAGACCACGTGCTTGCGTACCACAGGATCGTATTTGCGGAACTCGAGCTTGTTCGGTGTGTTCCGCTTGTTCTTGTTCGTGGTATAAAAGTGGCCGGTTCCGGCCGACGATACAAGCTTGATTTTCTCGCGCATGGCGCTTTACCTCAGACTGTTTGCCCGCGCATGCGGATGTCCTTAAGCACTTTGTCTATACCAATTTTGTCGATCATCCGCATACCCTTGGAAGAGACGCGCAAACGGATCCAGCGTCGCTCGCTTTCCACCCAAAAACGATGGTAGTGCAGGTTGGGCAGGAAACGGCGCCTGGTCTTGTTATTGGCATGCGAGACGTTGTTACCCGACATCGGGCGCTTGCCCGTTACCTGGCAGACCTTGGCCATGGCTGCAGCCTCCTCATATCAGCTCCGATGATTGTACCGCATGCCCGATAGATTCAATGGTGGGGCCGCGCCGTCTCCCGAGTTCCGATTCGATCAATGTCCGCAGCCTCGGAGGAAACCGGTTTATACCAGCATGCGGGCTGTTGTTCAACCACAGCCACCTTGATTTCCCACGCCACGCCACCATTTTGTGCGTAACGACTCAGACATTGCCTAAGCCATGCTTTAATAGAGGAGGTGCTTTGATGGCCATTCGTCGTTACGAGCCGTGGACGTTGTTCAACGAGCTGAGCAAAGAGCTTTCGCGAATCTATGAGGGTCAGCCCGGTACGGACTCTAGTAGTCTCGCCACCAGTGACTGGGTGCCGGCCGTGGATATTCGGGAGGAGTCCGAGCATTACCTGATCGATGCCGATTTACCCGGTGTGCGTCCGGGGGATATCGAGATCAACATGGAAAATGGCATGTTGATCATCAAGGGGACGCGAGAAGCGCAATCCCGGGAATCGGGACCGGATTACAAGCGTACGGAACGCTCGGGCGGCGCCTTTTATCGCCGCTTCAGCCTGCCGGATACCGCGGATGCAGAGCGCATCAGCGCGCGTAGCGATCTCGGTGTGCTGCAGGTTACGATTCCGAAACAAGAAAAGCTGCAGCCTCGGCGCATCAAGGTCGAAGGCTAACGCCCCTGAAGCGGGTCCGCCTGGGCGGGCCCGCTTGCTGAATATGGGTTGAGCTTACGAGCGCGACGATGGAGTACAAGGACTACTACCATACCTTGGGCGTGTCGAAGGATGCGTCCTCCGAAGAGATCAAGCGCGCCTATCGTAAGCTCGCCCGCAAGTATCATCCGGACGTCAGCAAGGCCGCGCATGCCGAGCAGCGCTTCAAAGAAGTTGCCGAGGCCTACGAGGCGCTGAAAGACTCGGACAAGCGCCGCGCCTACGATCGGCTCGGGAGCAACTGGCGTGCCGGAGAGGAGTTTCGGCCGCCGCCGGACTGGCAATTCAGGGGTGGGTTCAACAGCGGCGGTGCCGGGGGCTTCAGCGACTTCTTCGATTCCCTATTCGGTCGCGGCGGCTCGCCATTTGAGAGTATGTTCGGCGCTGGCACGGCCCGGAGTCGGAGCTTTGCCAGACGTGGCCAAGATCAGCTGGCGAAAATCGCGATAACGCTGGAGGAAGCCTATCAGGGGGCGACTCGTACCATCGCCGTGGAAGCACCCGAAGTCGACGCTCAGGGGCGAGCGCGGCGGACCGCGCGCAATCTGCGCATCCAGATTCCTAGCGGCGTACGCGAGGGGCAGCGTATTCGTTTAGCGGGGCAAGGCAGCGCGGGCCTCGGGAATGCCGGCGCCGGCGATCTTTTCCTCGACGTCCACATAGAACCCCATAGACTCTATCGGATGCACGGCAAGGATGTGCATCTCGATCTGCCCATCACCCCATGGGAGGCGGCATTGGGCGCGATCCTCAACGTTCCGACCCTCGGTGGCTGGGTAGACTTGAAAATTCCGCAAAATTCCCAAAGCGGCCGGCGGCTGCGCCTGCGTGGGCGAGGATTGCCGGGTGCTCCGCCCGGCGACCAGTATCTGGAGCTGCGCATCGTCAATCCCCAAGTCCGAACCGAACGGGCGCGAGAGCTGTTTCGCGAGCTTGAACGGGAGTTGGGTTTCAATCCGCGTACCGATCTCGACAGTTAGCGGGCGCAGCAAGCGTGGCTTGAAAAAAATCCCGTGCATCCCCAATGTCAGTGACAAGCTTCAAGCGAGTGATTACTTGGAGCACCAATGCCCGTGAGACAACGTACGAGGAGATCGCGATGGCAACTGAAAACATTTCCCCCACCGCCACTCATGACACCACCGATCGCTTTGCCAAAGCGGCACATGAGGCGGTCGATCGTGTCGCCACACAGGGTGCACGGGCCGAAGAGCGCTTGCGCACAACGGGCGATCGCTACGGTGATCAGTCGCGCGAGGCGGTCGATGCGCTGACTGCCTACATACACGATCACCCCTATGCCGCTCTCGGCTGGGCTGTAGCGGGCGGTTTCGTCATCGGAAGAATACTGGGGCGTCGCTGAGCGCTATAGCCGTTATGGCGGAGCCGGATGCGCAGCGCTCCACCGCAGAAGAGGAAGCGCGTGCCCTGCCGCTAAGTGAGGTTGCGAGCGCGCTGCTCGAAGCCGGTCGGCGGTTCGTCCAGGACGTGGGCGAGCTGCTTGGCCTGGAGACGCAGCGGGCTTTGCAAGCGCTTGCCTGGATGGTGGCATTGGCAGTGCTGGCGGCGCTACTGCGTGCAGGGGCTTGGTTTTTGCTGCTCGCGGCGGCGTATACCGCACTGGTGGACTTAGGCATGGACAGCACGGCCGCGCTGTTGCTGCTCGCCGCGCTCAATCTGCTGGGAGTCATCATCAGTGCGCTGATCATTCGCCGCCTGAGCAGCGCGTTGCTGTTTCGTGCCACCCGCCGGGCTTTACTGGGAGAGCCGAAACATGAGCCGATTAAGCCGCAGAATACGGGAGTGTGAGATCGCCATTGGCGCCGACCGGCGCAACATGGCCGCGGCGATGCTGGAACTGCGAGCCGGTATACCCCACCGTCTGAGCCGTCCAAGAGTTCTATTCGCGTGCTTCGGCGGTGGCTTGGCGCTCGGCTTTCTCAGTGGCGGTCGTCGGCCCTCGCGTGCCGCAGCGAGCGACGTAGCGCCGCCACGCGCTGCATCCCCCTGGCCCTCGATGGCTACGCGCCTCGCGCGCGACGTGCTGTGGCCCGTCGGCGTAGGCGCATTACAAATGCAGCTCGGCCGTTTGCTCGGTAGCGACGCTCAACGCCGCTGATAGATTTCGGCCTCTGATTCTTGGAACTCGCGCGCTTTGTCACGCAGGCCTTGCTCGAGCGCGCTTTGCGGATCCGAGATTTTGTTCTGCTGCGCGTATTCGCGTACCTCCTGGGAGATCTTCATCGAACAAAAGCGGGGTCCGCACATCGAGCAGAAGTGCGCTAGCTTATGCGCCTCCTTGGGAAGGGTTTCATCGTGATAGGCCTGCGCGCGCTCGGGATCCAGACCCAGGTTAAACTGGTCGCGCCAGCGAAATTCAAAGCGCGCCTTGGACAAGGCGTTATCGCGCAGCTGAGCCGCCGGATGGCCTTTCGCCAGATCGGCGGCATGAGCGGCGATCTTATAAGCGATGATGCCCTCACGCACATCATGCTTATCGGGTAATCCCAGGTGTTCCTTGGGCGTGACGTAGCAGAGCATCGCCGTACCGTACCAACCGATCATGGCCGCGCCGA
>JAKDMK010000354.1 GCA_030452365.1 Nitrococcus sp. | reverse complement strand
ACACGAGAAACGCTGCCCCTGGAGATGAAAGTGACAACCCTCCATATCGACAATCGGCCCTATCCGGTCAAAGATGGCGAAAACCTGCTGCAGCAATGTCTTTCGCTGGGGCTCGATCTTCCCTATTTCTGCTGGCACCCCGCTCTGGGCTCGGTGGGGGCGTGCCGTCAATGCGCGATCAAGCAGTTCAAGAACGAAGAGGACAAGCGCGGCAAGATCGTCATGGCCTGCATGACCGCGGCCACGGATGGCGCTCGCATTTCGATTGACGACCCTGAGGCGCGGGAGTTCCGCTCCAGTGTGGTCGAATGGCTGATGCTCAACCATCCGCATGACTGCCCGGTATGCGACGAGGGCGGTGAATGCCATCTGCAGGATATGACGGTCATGACCGGGCATGTTTATCGTCGTTACCAGGGGCGCAAGCGCACGTTCCACAACCAGGACCTGGGTCCTCTCGTCAACCACGAAATGAACCGCTGCATTCAGTGCTACCGCTGTACACGGTTCTATCGCGACTACGCCGGCGGTCGGGATCTCGACGCAATGGTGCTGCGCAATCAGGTTTACTTCGGCCGCCACCAGGACGGCCTGCTTGAAAGCGAGTTCAGCGGTAATCTGGTGGAGGTCTGCCCCACGGGTGTTTTCACCGACAAATCGCTGAAGCAGCATTACACACGCAAATGGGACCTGCAAACGGCGCCCTCGGTGTGTGTGCACTGCGGGCTGGGCTGCAACACTATTCCCGGCGAGCGTTATGGCATATTGCGACGCATTCGCAACCGGTTCAATGGCGCGGTCAACGGCTATTTTTTATGCGACCGTGGGCGTTATGGTTACGGATTCGTCAATAGCGAGCGTCGAATCCGGCAATCGTCATTGCGCAAAAACAGGAGCGCCCCGCCGCAACCCGTCACCAAACGGGAGGCGCTCGAGCATCTGGCCGCGCTGTTATCCGGCGGGAAAAATGCAATAGGCATCGGGTCGCCGCGCGCCTCGATCGAGGCCAACTTTGCGCTGCGTGCTCTGGTTGGGCCCGAGCGATTTTATACCGGCGTGTCTGAACGCGATGGCCGTCTGCTTGCCTCCATGCTGAATATGTTGCGGCAGGGACCCGCTCGCACGCCGTCGTTGCACGAAGTGGAACTTGCCGACGCTGTTTTGGTATTGGGCGAAGATGTCACAAATACCGCTCCGATGCTCGCGCTCGCGCTGCGCCAATCGGTGCGGCGCCAGCCGGAGAAGATCGCCGGGAAGATGCATATCCCGTACTGGAATGACCACGCGATGCGCGAGGCGATGCAGCACGAACGCGGACCGTTGTTTGTTGCCACTCTCACCAGCACCAAGCTCGACGATGTGGCCACGCAGACCTTGCGGGGCGCACCAAATGACCTTGCCCGCCTCGGTTTCGCAGTTGCGCATGCGCTCGATGCCAGCGCACCCGCCGTGCCGGATCTGCCGGATGCGTTACGCGCACTGGCCCATACTATAGCGGAAGCGCTGAAGGCCGCAGAGCGTCCTCTCATCGTCTCCGGCATGAGTTGCGGCGATGTCAGCGTGATCGAGGCGGCAGCCAACGTCGCATGGTCGCTGTGCAACAGGGGACGTCCGGCGGAGCTTTGCTTCGCAGTGCCCGAATGTAACAGCCTGGGCGTGGCGATGCTAGGCGGGCGCGGTCTGGAATCCGCGCTCGAAGCGGTGCGCGGAGCCGATGCAACCTCCGCCACCGGCGCAAGCACTGTCATTATTCTGGAAAACGATCTTTTCCAACGCTCGGATGCGGCGGCAGTCGACCGGTTTCTTACCGCGGCCGAACATGTCGTGGTTATTGACCACGTCACGCATGCAACCAGTGAAAAGGCCGACGTAGTGCTGCCAGCGGGAACTTTCGCCGAGGCTGACGGCACGCTGGTGAACAACGAAGGCCGCGCGCAGCGCTTCTTTCAGGTGTTTGTTCCCCCAGGCGATATTCAGGAAAGCTGGCGCTGGGTGCAAGACATCATGACTGCGGCCGCACGCGACAAGGAGGCTCCCTGGTTGAGTCTGGACCATGTCACCGCCGCTTGCGTCAAGGCGATTCCGGACTTGGAACCTATTTTGTATGCTGCGCCGGCGGCTGGTTTTCGCATCACTGGCCAGAAGATTCCACGCGAGCCGCATCGTTACAGCGGGCGTACCGCCATGCAGGCCAATATCAGCGTGCACGAGCCCGAACCGCCCGAAGATCCGGACGCCCCGCTTTCGTTTTCGATGGAGGGGTTTTTGGGCCATCCGCCTTCGGCTCTCATTCCTCGTTTCTGGGCGCCAGGGTGGAACTCGGTGCAGGCTGTCAATAAATTCCAGGATGAGGTGGGCGGGCCGCTTACCGCCGGCAATCCGGGAGTGCGTCTGATCGAGCCGGCTCCGCCTACCGGAAACGGCAAGACCGGCTACTTCGAGAATGTGCCGATGGCATTTACGCGATGCACTGACGAATGGCTGATTGTGCCATTGCATCATATCTTCGGAACGGAAGAAATGAGTGCGCTCGCCCCCGGTATCGCCGACCTGGTTACAAAGCCCTATCTGGCGCTCCACCCCGATGACGCGGCGGAACTCGGCTTAACCGCCGGGGATGACTTGCAGGTACGGCTGGGAGCGGGAGCAGGGGCGCGAACAAACTATCGGCTGCCGGTACAGCTGAGGGCCGAGTTGGAATACGGTGTCGCGGGACTACCGGTCGGCCTGCCGGGCCTGGCCGGAATCACGCTGCCAGCATGGGGCAAGGTGACAAAGATAGAGGAGGGAAAAAAGACAGAAGGGAGGGCGCCGCCATGAGTGAACTGGCGCGCAACTGGTCGAACGTGATCGTAATTTTGATTGTCGTGTTCAGTTTCGCGGCGCTGCTGTCCTGGATCGAGCGCCGCCTGCTCGGTGTCTGGCAGGACCGCTACGGTCCCAATCGTGTCGGACCCTTCGGTGTGCTGCAAGTCGTTGCCGACGCGATCAAGCTCATGACCAAGGAAGACTGGATACCGCCATTCGCCGACAGGGCGCTATTCGTGCTGGCGCCAATGATAATCGCCGTTACGACGCTGCTCGCTTTCGCCGTCGTGCCCATTGCGCCCGGTATTGGCGTGGTCGATTTGAACATTGGCTTGCTGTTTTTCCTCGCAATGTCTTCGCTGGGGGTTTACAGCGTCGTCCTGGGGGGATGGGCGTCGAACGACAAGTACTCGCTGCTGGGCGGCTTGCGGGCAGCGGCGCAGATGCTGAGCTACGAGGTCTTCATGGGACTCTCGTTGATGGGCGTCGTCATACTGGCCGGTTCGTTCAATCTGCGCGATATCGTCGCCGCGCAGGAAGGCCTGTGGTTTTGCATACCTCAGGTTATCGGGCTCGTTACCTTCACCGTGGCTGGCATCGCAGAAGCACGCCGCCTCCCTTTCGAT
>JAKDMK010000353.1 GCA_030452365.1 Nitrococcus sp. | reverse complement strand
GGGGCTCATCGAGAAGACACGGGCGATCTCCACCGTCTCTGGTGGCTCCTGGGTGGGGGTGACCTTCGAGTTCCTCTCCGACGCCACCACCGACGACGCCTACCTGAACGAGTACGTCCCGGACCCAAGGCGCCTGGTGCCGTCGTCCACCCCCGGCCACTCGCAGGCCGAGACCCTGGACGTCCTGCCGCGCGGCAACATCGGCAATTCCGTCGCCAGCAAGCTCTTCTCAATCCCGGCCCTGGCGGTCGAGGCGTTCCTTCTCTTCAAGTTCCTCAATGTGCCGCCGAACTTCCTCTGGCAGGCGCTCATGGGAATGCATCTCCTGAAGCCCTACGGCCTCTTCGAACATGGCCTGCGCTTTGCACCCACCTCGCTCTTCTCCTGGGACCGGGAAACCCTGACGCAGGACGTGACCCGCGGCGGCACCCAGCTCCAGGGCGAAACCGCGCACCTGGTGGCGTCCGGCCCCGGCCGCGTCGCGCGCCCGTACCTTCTGTGCAACACGGCGATGTTCCTGGCCGAGCCGGGGACCGGCTTCCGCCTCCTCGCGCCGGTCCAATCGACGCCGTTCTGGACCGGCATTGTGGGCGCCCCGTCCGGCACCGACGCCAACGACCGTGCGCCGGGCGGCGGGGGAGTGACCTCGTTCGGCTTCAGCTCGAACCCCACGGCGGTGGCGGGATCGGAGGTGAGCGTGGGCCAGCTGCGCCAGTGGGCCCTGGCCGACGCCGTGGGCGCATCGAGCGCCGCCTTCGCCGAAACCCTGGGCAACCTCTTCGCCCAGTGGCAGCAGTCGCCCCGCGACTTCCTCGACAAACTGGACGAGCTGTTCGACGACGTGATGGACTGGCTGGAGAGCGATCTGGACAACGTCCTCCTCGACGTGATCAAGGTTCCCGCCGGCTTTCTGAAGGCGCGCCTCAAAGTCCGCTCGTCCAAGCTCCTGTCCGAGATCCAGCGGGACTTGAGCTTCCTCACGTCGATTATCCCGGAGTATGCCTACTGGCCGGTGGCCGGCGTCGAACCCTTCCCCCAGACCCTACCCACCCAGTTCGCCGACGGCGGCAGCCTGGAGAACACCGGGGTGGCCAACATGCTCACCTACACCGATATCGAGAGCGTGATCGCCTTTGTCAACTCGAGCCAACGGATGCGGGATATCCCCGAGGGGGTGGTCGGGCGGAACGAGCAGGTGATCCCCGGCACCGGCATCCTCGTCGCCGACCAGATCCCGCCGCTCTTCGGCTACCAGCCCTACCAGAAGGGGAAGGGCTACGAACCCTACGCCGGCGATGAGACCCCCGCCTCCCCCGAAAGCCGGAACAGCCAGGTCTTTCCGGCGCAGGCCTTCGCCGATCTCTTGAAGGGCCTGTGGCAGGCGAGCGGCTCCGGCACGGCGCAGAGACCGGCGGTTTTTACCCAGAGCCTCGCGGTCCAGGACAACGCCTGGTTTGGTGTCACTGGCGGCGGGCGCACGGTGAGGGTGCTCTGGGTCTACACCGACCGCGTACGCGACTGGTACGACGCCCTATCACCGGACGTCCAGGCCGTCCTGGGGAGCTTCGACAACCCGGCGTCGTTCCACGCCTTTCCCCACTACCCCACCTTCGACACGAACCTGACGGCCACCGAGGTTAACCTCCTCTCGAGCCTCACCGCCTGGACCGTGGCGGCGGACGAGAACCGCGGCGCGTTCGAGGCCCTATACGCCCGGTGAGGGCACTGGTACGAGGGGGTTACCCCCACCACGTCTTCGGAGACACTGCGTATGCCGTATTACGGCGCCACGCAAAACGTGGCGGAGAGCCGCCAAGTGACCGCATCCATGGGTAAATCATCCCTGATCGGTCACATCGTCGATCGCGCCGACGGCATCTCCAAGACTGCGCACGGCAGAGGGTCTTCTGCAACGTTCCGGGTGGAGGCTCTCCGCACGCATCGTCCACGAAGACGAGGCCCTTGGGATCTATGAGTAGGCGCTGCAGCCGACACGCTAAAGCGCGCGGCTGAGCTTGGCCGTAAGGCTTGCGACACCGCTGTCTAGATCTCGACATCCGTGCGCGAAAATCGGTGGAGCATGGCCTGATTCACCGGCTAGACTCCTACCATGAACACGATGCCACCGACCACTGAAATGGAGCGGGCGTACGTCAAGCGGGACGCCTCCTACAACGGCCTGTTCTTCCTCGGCGTTCGCACTACAGGAATTTTCTGCCGGCCAACCTGCCCGGCGCGCAAGCCGCTTCCGAAGAACGTCGAATACTTCCCGACCGCTCGGGCTGCACTCGTGGCCGGCTATCGCCCGTGCAAGCGTTGCCATCCATTGGAGACGGACGAACAACCGCAATGGATTTCCGACCTGCTTGCGGATGTGGAGCGAGATCCTTCGTCGCGCATCTCGGAGGCCGACCTGAGGGCCAAAGGGATCGACCCTGCCACTGCCCGGCGCTACTTCCTACGCCAATATGGCATGACCTTCCATGCGTATGCCCGTGCGCGCCGGTTGGCCGGAGCGCTGAGTCGGATTCGGGAAGGCGAGACACTCGACAATGCCGTTTTCGATAGCGGTTACGAGTCCCACAGCGGTTTCCGCGATGCATTCGCACGCACCTTCGGCCGCACGCCCGGCAATAGCGATGACCAGGATTGCGTATTCCTGTCTTGGTTGCGTAGCCCTCTAGGGCCGCTCGTGGCTGGGGCGACGTCGGAAGGAATTTGCCTGCTTGAGTTCACCGATCGGCGGATGCTGGAAACGCAGTTTGCAACGGTGCGCAGGCTATTCAAGATGCCGATTCTACCCGGATCGAATAAGCATTTGGAGAAATTGCGAGTCGAGCTGGAGAACTACTTCGCCGGGTCATTGGAGCGCTTCTCGGTCCCGCTAACCTATCCTGGCACCGGCTTCCAGCGGCAGGTGTGGGAGCAACTCCTTGCGATCCCCTATGGGAAGACCCGCTCGTATTCGGAATTGGCGACCGCGCTCGGGCAGCCCAAAGCGGTGCGGGCGGTGGGCCGCGCGAATGGCCTCAACCGCATCGCCATTCTGATTCCCTGCCACCGCGTGGTCAACAAGAATGGCGATCTTGGTGGCTACGGCGGTGGACTACGCCGAAAGCAGTATTTGCTCGATCTTGAGCGTTCGGTCAGTGAAAAAGCCGGCCTATCCAGCGCTTCGGCCGATGCCAAAACCTCTGCGCAGTATCACTGGGGCTGACCTTGGTCGTCAGGCGCTAACGAGGCCAAATGCCAATCACCCAACCCGATCTTTCCTCGCGCCCGAGCCAGTTCACGGTCGAGCGCAAGATGGCTGCCTCGCCCAACGTCCTTTATCGCGCCTGGACGGAGCAGTCTGATCGCTGCTCTGCCGTGCCGGGCACCGTGCTGATGAAGCCGGGTACACTGAGCGTCTGTTTGAGACATTTCAAACGTGGGCG
>JAKDMK010000352.1 GCA_030452365.1 Nitrococcus sp. | reverse complement strand
AGCGCCAATTCTCGGCCATTTACTTTGAAAGACCCAATACCTTCCTCGGCGGTGCCGCCCATCTCTCCCTCTTCGCCCTCAATGAAGAGGACGGCCCCGGTATCGGCGAGACAGCCAACAATCAGCTTTACACGCCTAGCCTGTTACTCTATAAAAAATCGAAACCCGGCCAGTGGGATTTCGATATCCAAAGCGTGCTGCAACTCGGCACCCGCCGTGCCAGCAGCAGCCCTAGCGCTAGGAAGCTCGATGTCTTCGCGCATTTCCATCATGCCGAGGTCGGCTACACCTTCGATGTGCCCTATTCGCCGCGGATCGACCTGGAGTTCGACTACGCCAGCGGTGACTCGAACCCGAACGACGGGGACTACGGCCGCTTTAATACCTTGCAGGGGGCGCGCGTGCGCGAATTTGGTCCGAGCGGCCTTTTCGGAATACTTGCGCGGGAGAACATCATCATGCCCGGCATCCGCATCGAATTCCAGAAAAAGAACTTCGTGGACGGCCGTATCGTGTATAAACCCGCCTGGCTCGCCGAGAAGACGGACGCAAGCCCCGGCGACGGCTCAATCCAGGATCCGACGGGCCAGTCCGGAAGCTTCCTCGGCCATGAAATCTATGCGCGCCTCCGCTACTGGATAGTACCGAAGCACGTGCGCTGGGTAGTCTATGGCGCGGCCTTCATTAATGGTGAGTTCTTTGATGACCCGTCCGCTGCCTCCAATGCGACTGGCAATGGCAACCCCATTTACGGCGCTACGGATCTCGAGTTCATATTTTAGACGGCGATCTGCATGGGCGTGGTTTTAGGATCTCAGACGCCCCTCGAATCCGGTTATTGCGGCCTGTCTGCGTGCGACCACACACAGGCAGGCACCGGCCGGACGAAAATCGGCGGGAACGATGCGGGAATTACGTTGACACTTTGGCAATTACACTGGCAATTCCAGACAGCGTTATTCGGGGCCGGCGGGCCATAAGAGGAGCATAGACAGCCTCACTAATTCGTGTAAACAGTAAGGCGTTACAATAATGGTCGAACGGCCAACAGAGCTTCGAATCCAGCTTCCGGGAAGTGCTTGTCCGTCGTCAGCGCCTGGGTCAGCTCGAGCTCCTGCATGACAACGAAGCTGGAACAGTCTGTGAAAGAGTATCCATGATCGGCATATTTACGGAAGAAAGTCTTTGTCTGCTCAAAGCGGGAACTGCCAATCCATTCAATTCGTATGCCCGCACTTTTCTCGAGAAGGTCCAGCACCCGCATTGCGACGCGCTTCCCGCCGCGGGCATTCGCGAGGGTGGTGGTCTCGTCGACGATATAATCGGTGAGGACCAGCTTGTGCCCGGCATGCAGCAACTTTTCCACGGTGCTTCGCGCTCTCGCGTGATGAGCATCGTTCTTTTCGACCAAGGCATAGAGCCCCGAGGTATCTACAAAGACCTCAGGGCTCGCCATACAGAATTCGATCGATATCGTCGTTGCTGAGCTTCTTGCTGCCTCGGCTCGGCTTCGTCCCGGCGACGGCGAACGTCTCCAGGTTGAGCAATGGATCGTCCGGTGGCAAGACTATACGCCGTGAGCGCGGAGCAGGACCGAGCTGGGCAACCGGTTTCCCGTTCCGGGCAATCGTGATTCGCTCGCCGCGTTCCGCGCGCTTGATCAACTGGGACAACTGCGTCTTGGCGGCGTGGATGTTGACGATTTCGTTCGGCATGTCATATAGCTTAGCTAAGGCGAATGGACTAATCAAGCTTTTACATGTCCCTCCCAGAGGCGTTGTATTCCCTGATCAAGAAGTTCGGCCGCCCGCTCATGGATGACCGCCTATGGCGAAAATGTAGACGTATCGATCATTAAAATTATAGATAACGCGGTCCTTTTGCGAAATCCGGCGGGACCAAAACCCGGATAGGCTGTGCTTGAGTTGCTCCGGCGTCCCCAGCCCTTTCGAAGGGTCGCCCCGGAGCATTTCCTTGAGGAGCCTGCATAGGGCCTCGTGGAGTTTCTTGTCGTTCTCGCGCAGCTGCTCATAGTTGGCCCAGGTGCTACCTTCAAAGACGAGTGATCTCATCGATCTCTTCGTCCTTGGGAGTATAGCCGTCTTCCCGGACATGGGTTGCCATGGATTCCGCAATCTGACGCATCAAGTCGCTATTCTGGAGCACATAAAGTGTTTCCTGTTCCCGCTCCCAGTCGTCGGCACTCATGACCACAAAGGCCGCGCCGGAACGGCGCGTCACCTTTAACGGCGTGTGGTTTTTAACGGCCTGTTCCACAAAGGCTTTCAGGTTCTCCCTAAAACGGTTCACACTGATAGAGTCCATAGAATCACCTAAAACGTACGGAAAACAGGTGCAGGCTATTGAACAGCCCAAAACAAATCAAGAACGGCGAATGTGGCTCGTATGAGTGATTGTCAGGCGGCTTCTACCGGGCACGTAGAGCTTGTGGGAGCGGCGCCCTCGCCGCTTCCACGCCATCCTACCGAGGCTTGGTTGTTTGCTGCGCGACAGCGAACGCCTTCGGCGGGCGGAGCCCCGCGAGAAGAAGAACAACAAGATATTTCTGCGCTTAGACGACGAACAGAATGGGGCAATGGGCGGAGTGCGCCCCGGCCGGGTCGAATTTCGGAGCTGGCTGGCATCATCTCGCCTTGTTTTGGCTGGATACATCCGTTGCAAGGGTGCCATGCGCGGCGATTGCCTGCATGAAAGGCGCGCCGAAGGCTTCCAGCTTCCTTTCGCCGACACCAGTGAGCGCCAGAAACTCAGCGTCGCTGGCCGGGCGGCGAGCGACCATCTCCAGCAGCGTGGTGTCGTGGAAAATGACATATCCGGGCACGCCTTGCTCGGCGGCGAGCCGCTTGCGTAGCGCGCGTAGTGCCTCCCACAGCGCGGCATCCTCGGGCGCGATGTCGGCGCGGGGCTTAGCTTGGCTACTTGGCCGCTCCGGTTTGCGGTCACGGCGCACATGCAACGGCTGCTCGCCGCGCAGCAACGGCCGTGCCCGCTCGCCAAGGCGCAGGCCGCCGTAGCCGTCCAGATCGACATCCAGATAGCCGTGCGCCACCAACTGCCGGATCAGCGAGCGCCATTGTTTGGCGCTCAGTTCGGTACCGATGCCGAACGTCGACAACCGCGTATGGCCGAACTGCGTGGCCCGCTCGTCGGTCTCGCCGCGCAGATGCTCGAGCAAGTATTGGGCGCCGAAGCGCTGGCCGGTCCGATAGACCGCGGATAAAAGCTTGCGCGCCGCTTCGGTCGCATCCCAGGTTGCGGGCGGCGTGAGGCAGGTATCGCAGTGGCTGCAGGCGGCTTGCGGCTGTTCGCCGAAGTAGCGTAGCAGTTGGGCGCGGCGGCAGGTGGAAATTTCGCAATATGCCAGCATCGCATCCAGCTTGTGGCGCTCCACGCGCTTGCGCGCCTCGCTCGATTCA
>JAKDMK010000351.1 GCA_030452365.1 Nitrococcus sp. | reverse complement strand
GGCGCGGGCGCGGCGCGTCGCCATGTGCATCTCCTCTTGGCTGATCTCACCGTGCTCCAGCTCGTACGCAGCGACGAACGACGTCAGGGCGGAGAGCCGCCGATCGTACTCGATCTTCAGGCGCAGCGCCTCATTCACCCACGCACTCACACTCGCGGCCTTCCCATGCGCGACGGCCTCCTCCGCGGCTGCGATGAGCTCGGCGTCGACAGACGCCGAGAGACGTTGCTTGGTAGACATACGAAAATGCTACCGTAATGCCACGATCGTGGCAAACACAGCGTTCAGGGGTAGAACAAGCAGTCGCGTCATCAGCCTTAACTGTGACTACGCGCGGCGCGCAACGGCGGGCTGGGCTTCGATGCCACATGGCAAGTCGCGTTTTACCATCATCTGGTTGGTGATGCCGACGTGGCAGGCGACGTCGCACGTGTGCTGAAACGTGCGGGATTCGGTTACGAGTTTTCTTGGGATTCAACCCGCGCGCTCGATCTCGCGCTCTATCGCACCTATTGCGTGCCAAGTATCTCCGGGTTGCATTACTTCTGGCGAAACCTCGGAAACCTGATGGGCATCGAGGCTATCCCGCTTCGTTGTATCCCGAACACAGTTGGGAAGAACTTGGAGGAATGTTCTCGGCGTACCCGACCATTGTCGCATTAGGACTGAGAGTGGAACCGCTGACCATACTTACACCACCCCGTAGCGGATCATGCTCTCGCCCATGGCGACGACCATATCTTCCAGCGACCGTGGTTGCCAGCCAAGCACGTCTTTGGCGCGCTGACTGGACACGTCCTGGCGCTTGCCCAATTCCCGTACCGCCAGCGCGGCGGAGCGGTCCCAGCGTGCCACCAGCTGGAATATCCAGCCGGGCAGGCGCCGGGTGGGTGGCCGGTAGCCGCGTGCGCCAAAGGCGCGCGCCAGGATCTTGGCAATGTCGAGCACGGACGCGTGCTCCCCGGCGACGATGAAGCGCCGGCCGTTGGCTGCCGGAATTGTCATTGCCGCAAGGTGAGCGGCGGCGACGTCGCGCACGTCGACCATCGCCCAACCCAAGTCGGGGCAGCCAGGAACATTGCGCTGCATCAGCTTGCGCACCAATTCGCCCGAGGTGCTGAAATCCGCGCTGAGGACGGGGCCCAGCACCAAGCCGGGATTGACGGCGCAGAATTCGGGCCGTTTGCTCTCGGGAAGCCCCTCGATGTATTCCCAGGCTGCCCGTTCGGCTATGGTTTTGCTCTTTGTGTAGGCGCTCACCTCGTCGGTGAGTTGTGACCAGTCAGATTCGTCGTACACACGGCTGCCGTCGCGGGCATGGCCGTAGAGCACCGCGGCGATGGAAGAGGTGAGCACCACCCGTTCCACCCCCTCGTCCGTCGCCGCCGCCAGCACTCGCAGCGTGCCGTCGCGGGCGGGGACAATCAGATCGTTTTCGTCCTTGGGCGGCTGCGCAGGCATGGGCGAGGCCATATGAAGCACGAAGCGGCATCCGCGCGCGGCCTCGCGCCAGCCGTCGTCGCTCGTGAGGTCGCCCTCTACCAGCTCGAAGTGGTCGGCAGCTTGGCTGTGCTCGGCGAGGATGGAACGCACGGCGTCTCCCTTGGGCAAGGAACGGATGCTGCCGCGCACGCGGTAGCCCAATTCCAGCAATTGCAGGATGGTGTGTTGGGCGATGAAACCAGAAGCGCCGGTGATCAGAACCGTGCTCGCGGCTGGAGTCGCGTTGGTGGGCATGGCTGCTGTCCTTTTTGTTCGGCCCCGTTGGATATCAGAAAACGAATCCGGCCGAGAAAAGGTCAGACATCAATAGCGCACACATCATCGAGAGCAACCGAGACCGCGGATTGGTAAGGGTGGTCGACAGAAGGTGCAACCGGGACAGGCTTACGGTACAGCTTGCGGGTGGCAACCGCCAGCAATGTCACGGGCGAGAGTCCGGCAGCGCCTGAACGTTCAAGAATCCTCCCGTGTTCACCACGCTGTACTTCGGCGGAATGCTCAGATACAGGTGAATGTGATCCGGCATTCACTTGGACGATCGCCTCGCGCGCGTTGCCAGCGCTATCAATCCAGTTGCGGTACAATGACTTCTAGGAACTTGCCGGCGATCCTTCGGTGTCCCGCATCGTTGGGATGGAACCCATCGACGTCGCTGATCAAGTAGTCCTTGATGTCCTCTTCGAACAAATCGACGACGGGTACATCGAACGAGTTGGCCTGCCTCGCGATCACAGCGTTGAACGCATTGACCCGCTCCAAGGTAACGTCATCGTCCGGGCCGGCCTCAAAGCGAGGGAGCTCGGTCAGGTCGGGAATGTTGGCAATGGCGATGAAGGCCGACGTCTCGTCGCGCAGTGCGGATAGCATTTCCTCGAGTTCGTCCTCAAAGTCGTCGACTTGGACCCCGTCGACGATGTCGTTCGCGCCGACCCAAATCGTGACCAGGTCGGGCTGGGCTCCAGTCCGCAAAAAAACCTGAACGGTATCCTCGATGAGGTCGGTGTTGGCGGCTGGGATGCCGAGATTGATGAGTCCGACCTCCTTACCCCTGCTCTCTAACTCCTCGCGGATGAGATAGACGTAACCATTAGTCAGGGGAGTGGCGCCAACACCTACGGCATCGCTGGCGCCGACCGCTGTGTACAAGATTTCGTTCTCGTCGAGCAGGTTCCCGGCGCAGCCGACTACTGCGAGGCAGGCAAGCAGAAATAGAAATTTGCTCGTTGAAACGACCGTTTTCATGATGTGTTTCGGACCTGCATAGAGAGCCTATACGTTAGCGTACATTCCATGTCCACCAATGCTCCGCGAATATACAGTATAACCCGCCTGTTCGTCTTTTCCGTCTGACAACTACCGGTAAGCGGCGCCATCTATGAAGAACGCCTACCCAACACACACTCCCCCGGATGTCGGGGACCATCGTGACCCGTCTGCGTAAGGGTACCACCCCCATGGCTGCCAATCGTTGTCCAAGGGCTCTCCTCGTTTCCACGCTGATGGCGGCTTCACTCCAGACCCCGCAGCCGTCTATCGCGGAGACCGATCAAGATGCCGCGTCGTCCGTCGGACGCACCAAGAGCTACGCCTACTACGTCGGCAATAATCCCACCGCCGATGGCAGCGTATTGCTCGGCGGGACGGGCGCACCGCGAGCGATTCCTGCCGGCGGTGACCGCTGCGCTGGAAGCCTTCGAAGGCAGACTGCTGGCCGAACAGCAGGAGGCTGAGGCGATTGCCGAGTTGCTCTATGGCGCCGGCAGGACCGAGCTTGCACGCCGGTAGGTGGCGAACGCAGATGCCGGGCGTTGCACCCAGATAAGAACGCCGGCCGACGAGATACGTGAGAGCATAATGCTAATTCTTATTTGCCGGACCTATGTTACATGCATACATCAAATGCGTTGAAGCCTTTGCAGTGGATGTTGGCGCTCTTGCT
>JAKDMK010000350.1 GCA_030452365.1 Nitrococcus sp. | reverse complement strand
AAACGAGTATGTCTTCAGGGACTTGGCTTGATGGCGCGCCCCCTCTCTGCCGCGCGGCCAACGGCGCGCATTGCGAAGGCGAGGCCGGACAACGTTGAATGAGTGGCTGATCCACAACGAGCCGACGGTGCGTTTGGTGATATTCCTGGGCATGTTCGCGGTGATGGTGGCGCTGGAGCGACTGCTGCCGCGACGGCGCAGCGTCCACCGAGGCCGGCGCTGGTGGCCCAACCTGGCCATGCTGGCCGCGGACGGGCTAGTGCTGCGGCTGGCCTTTCCGCTGCTGGCGGTGGGTACAGCGCTGGCGGCTGCCGACGCCGGGTTCGGGCTGTTCAACGTGATTGCCGTGCCCTACGCGGCGGCCTTTGTTTCCTCGGTGCTGCTGCTGGATCTGATCATCTACGCGCAGCACGTGCTGATGCATAAGGTGCCGCTGCTGTGGCGCCTGCACCGGGTTCACCATTCGGATTTGGAGTTCGACGTCACTACCGGCGTGCGCTTTCATCCGGCGGAGATCGCCTTGTCCATGGGGATCAAGATGGCGGCCGTGGCGCTGCTGGGGCCGCCGGCGGCGGCGGTCATCGCCTTAGAGGTGCTGCTCAACGCCACCTCGCTTTTCAACCATACCAACCTGGATCTTCCCGCGCCGCTGGATCGGCTGCTGCGGCTAATGCTGGTGACACCGGACATGCACCGGGTCCACCATTCCGAGCATCGCGACGAGACCGACAGCAATTATGGCTTCAATGTTCCTTGGTGGGATCGGCTGTTCGGAACTTATCGCGCGCAGCCGCGCGCTGGCCATCAGGCCATGCGCATCGGTATCGGCGCCTTCACGCGACCGGTTGATCAGACGTTTCGGTCACTCCTGACGCAACCTCTGCGCAGCGTTCGCAACAGTGGGGCTTCCGTCCACGAGAGACATGCATGAATTCCAAGGTGGTCGCCAGGATATTCATGCTGTTGCTGCTGCTCGCCGCGGCGGCCTGGGCGCTCGCTCACCGGGAGACCCTGAGTGTCGAGGCGTTGCGCGGTCACCTGCACGCTTTCGGTGCCCTGGCGCCACTGGTCTACATGGCCAGCTACAGCATCGCCACGGTGCTGTTCCTGCCCGGTTCGGTGTTTACCCTCGCGGGCGGCGTGCTGTTCGGCCCCTGGCTGGGTGCGCTCTATGCACTGATAGGAGCCACCGTAGGAGCGAGCGCGGCGTTTCTCATTGCACGCTACCTGGCCTCGGGCTGGGTAGCGCGAAGAGTGCGCGGCGGGCTGCGCCGGCTGATCGAGGGCGTCGAGCAGGAGGGCTGGCGGTTCGTGGCCTTTGTCCGGTTGGTGCCGGTGTTTCCGTTCAATCTGCTCAACTACGCATTGGGCCTTACCCGTATTCCGACCGTCCAATATGCAGTGGCAAGCTTTGTGTGCATGGCCCCCGGTGCGCTGGCCTACGCGTGGATCGGGCATGCCGGCGCCAAGGCGGTCGCCGGCGGCGCAGGAACCATACGGGCAATGCTGGTCGCGCTGGCGCTGCTGGCGTGCCTGTTATTCCTACCGCGTTTGGTGCGCCGCATTTGGCGCGGCGGGCACAATGAGTCGATGCACAAAGACAGTGGGCCGTGAGATCACTAACTCGAATAAGTAACTACTCACCCCCCGGTCATCCTGCGCGCAGCGGAGCGGAGTCGCAGGATCCAGCGCCTAGATTCTGCGACTCCGCCTGACGGCTCCGCGCAGAATGACAGTACGGAACAGTCATCCTGCGCAGAAGGGGGTGAGTAGTTGCCCGAATAATTCATAAAAAAGCGCGGGGCCTCGTTCAACGCACTGATATAATGGATGTTACACAGAACGCCGCCGAAGTAGCCAAACGAGGTCGCCCATGTCGGATTCTACCGGGGAGCGGCTGCGTTTTCCTTGCCTCGCGGGTGTGAGGGTGCGCGCGGATTTCCGGGAACGCTGGATGTGGCTATGCTTCAGGGCTTTGCCCCTCCTCCAGCACGCGCAGCTCCTCTTCTAGACGCGCTAGCTCGCGCTTTGCCTTCTTGCAATCGCGATGAATCGCACCCGCTTGCTTATTGTCATTGACGGCCATGGCTCCGCCGAGCTCGTCGGTAAGGAACTTTACTCGCACCTGCGCCTCCTCTACTGCGTGCCGAGCTGCCGCAAGATTACTAGCGTGCTCTTCTTCACTACTCATATCATCCTCTCTCTACTCTGAGCTGAAAATAGGCGCTCACCCCTGATCGCTTTGGTTCCATATGCAGGCATTATCCGTGAAGTATCCTGGCATCAGGGCGGCATGCACGCCCGCATGGTACTCTAACCTGCGGGTTAGATTTATTGTCTGGATGGTTTGACTCAGATACCCGTTATAGCTGATGCACGTGCGTAACCCCAAATTGAGGACTTGGGGTGGACGACAGGTTATGCAGGTCAACACCGCCGCGTAAAGCCGAAAACGATAACTAAGTGGCATCGACAGGGTACATATCACTCAGCCACCGTGGCGGAGCCATGCTATTGCTACGATTGCCCTACAGGCACTTAAGCAAACTGTACTGATTACGCGCGGAGCTATGTGGCAAACAACGCTCCGTATGGGAGGGGGTTTGACGTGGCACATATACAATACATCATCAGGCTAATCGGCTTTTGTTCTGTGATATTGCCAATTCCGGTACTGGCCGGCGAGCCGACCACCGTGCCCATGCACGACAAGGGGGCGGCAACCTATTACGTCCCGGTAAGCATCAAGGGTTGGGGCACTAGTGACTTTCTCGTCGACACCGGCGCAAGCTACATGGCCATTAATCAGACGACGCTGGATTCGCTCAAAGCCAGCGATCGAGCCGTATACATCAAGCAACTGATCGGAACGCTGGCCGACGGCGATCAAATCATGGTCCCTGTCTATCGGATATCCTCAGTGAGGATAGGCCGGAGCTGTAAGCTCACTGATGTCGAGGCCGCTGTATTCCCCGGCAATACGCGTAATATCCTTGGCCTCAGCGCCTTGCGCCGGACCGCGCCGTTTCGGTTTTCCGTAGACCCGCCTACGCTCATGCTCAGTGGCTGCGACGCGGATTCCCGCACCGCAAGATTAAATTGATGCTCATAGCAAAGGGGGTGCTTGCAAGCACCCCCTTCACGAACACCAGGAGTATTACCACCCACTGGGCATTACGACCCACTATCCTTGTCTTGCTCCATGGCCCCGCCGGTACCATGCTCCATGCTACCACTGGCACCACCCTCCATGGTCTCGAACTGGGCGAACTCAGCTTCATCGAGCTTGCCATTACTATCGGCGTCAAGACTCTGGAAGTGGACGGCTAGATTCGGGTAAGCAGCTGCCTCCTGCTCGCTGATGTGCCCGTTACCGTCCTGGTCCAGCTTACTGAAATCCACCTTACCGGTCGTTCCGTGTCCGGTAGTGCCTTGCGTTTGCGTCTGACCCGTGGAGCCGCTGCTGCC
>JAKDMK010000349.1 GCA_030452365.1 Nitrococcus sp. | reverse complement strand
TTGGCGTTATTTGTGGCGTTGTTTCATGGGGTTGGCATTTTTCGGTCAGGCACTACCTACCAAAGTCAAGCGCGCGGTCAGTGTTTCCAGACTGACGGGGTGGCGAGTTTTCCATCGTTTGATGTATGTTGTCTGGTTTTTACGATGAGATGGCATGCAATCGATGACCGACGCAACGAATCGCCTCAAAGCGGAACTCGATCGCCGTGTCCTGCTGCTCGACAGCGCAATGGGCACGATGATACAGCGCTACGGCTTGACGGAAGACGAGTTCCGCGGCGAGCGCTTTCGGGACCACGATCGTGACCTGCAGGGCAACAACGATCTGCTGGTGTGCACGCGGCCGGATATCGTCGCCGAGATTCACCGCTCGAACTTGCAGGCCGGCGCGGATATCATCGAGACCAATACCTTCAATGCCACCGCGATTTCTCAGGCGGATTACGCGACCGAGCATCTGGTCCAGGAGATCAACTCAACCGCGGCGCGGCTTGCCCGCGAGTGTGCCGATGAGTTCTCGCGCTTGACCCCACAGCGGCCGCGGTTCGTTGCCGGCGTGCTGGGCCCGACCAGCAAGACCGCCTCCCTCTCTCCGGATGTCAATAACCCGGGCTATCGCAACGTCAGCTTCGCGCAGCTGGTCGAGGCCTATACCGAGGCGGCGCGGGGGCTGATTGCGGGAGGCGTCGATCTGCTGTTAGTCGAGACCATCTTCGACACCTTGAACGCCAAGGCCTGTCTATTCGCGCTCGATGGGCTGTTTGAGCAACTGGGCGCGCGAGTGCCGGTCATGGTCTCCGGCACCATCACGGACGCCAGCGGGCGCACCCTGTCGGGGCAGACCACGGAAGCGTTCTGGACCTCGGTGCGCCACGCGCAGCCCTTCGCCATCGGGCTCAACTGCGCGCTTGGCGCCGAGGATCTGCGCCCGTATATCAAGGAACTCTCCGAGATCGCGGATACCTACGTTAGCACCCATCCTAATGCCGGGCTGCCCAACGAGATGGGCGAATACGAGCAAAGCCCGCAAGCCATGGCGAAGCTGCTGCGAGAGTTCGTCGACAGCGGTTTTGCCAACATCGTGGGCGGCTGCTGCGGCACCACTCCGGAGCATATCGCCGCCATCCGCGAGGCCATCGAAGGTCTGCCGCCGCGGAGCCTGCCCGAGCGGCCGCGCGCGCTACGGCTCTCTGGCCTTGAGCCGCTCACGCTAGGTGCGGATTCCCTGTTCGCCAACAACGGAGAGCGGACCAACGTGACCGGCTCGGCCCGGTTCCGCCGCCTGATCAAAGAGGACGACTTCGAGGCCGCCCTCGAGGTGGGGCGGGATCAGGTCGAGAGTGGGGCGCAGATCATCGACATCAACATGGACGAGGGGCTGCTGGACTCCAAGGCGTGCATGGTGCGCTTTCTTAATCTGGCGGCGGTCGAGCCCGATATCACCCGCGTGCCCTTCATGGTGGACTCGTCTAAATGGGAGGTGATCGAAGCCGGACTGCGGTGCATCCAGGGCAAGGCCATCGTCAATTCCATCAGCCTCAAAGAGGGTGAGGAGGATTTCATTGCCAAGGCGCGGCTGGTTCGCCGTTACGGAGCGGCCGCCGTAGTGATGGCCTTCGACGAGCAGGGCCAGGCCGACACGCTCGAGCGGCGGGTGGCGATCGCCGAGCGCGCTTACCGGGTGCTGACCGAAGAGGTCGGCTTCCCGCCCGAGGACATCATCCTCGATCTTAATATCTTTGCCGTGGCGACCGGTCTCGAAGAGCACAACAACTACGCCGCAGACTTCATCGAGGCAACCCGGGAGGTCAAGGCAAGACTGCCGCACGTGAAGATCTCCGGCGGGCTTTCCAACCTCTCCTTCTCTTTCCGCGGCAACGAGCCCGTGCGCCGGGCCATGCACTCGGCGTTCCTCTATCACGCGATCCGGGCCGGAATGGATATGGCCATCGTCAACGCCGGCCAGCTCGATGTCTATGACGATCTGCCCAAGGATCTGCTGGAGCGGGCCGAGGACGTGTTGCTCAACCGGCGCGCGGATGCGACCGAGCGGTTGGTGGAGTATGCCGAGCAGTTCAAGGGACAGGGCGCGAAGAGTAAGGAGGAGGATCTGCAGTGGCGTTCCTGGCCGGTGGCGAAGCGCTTGGAGCACGCCCTGGTCAAAGGGATCGTCGAGTACATCGAGGCGGACACCGAGGAGGCGCGAACACAACACGAGCAGCCCATTGAGGTCATCGAAGGGCCACTCATGGATGGCATGAACGTGGTGGGTGATCTGTTCGGCTCCGGCAAGATGTTCCTGCCGCAGGTGGTCAAGAGCGCGCGGGTCATGAAGAAGGCGGTTGCCTACCTGCTTCCGTTCATCGAGGCACAAAAGGCCAAGCTCGGCAGCAGCGAGCCCAACGCGCGGATCGTCATGGCAACGGTCAAGGGCGATGTGCACGACATCGGCAAGAACATCGTTGGCGTCGTCTTGCAGTGCAACAACTTCGAGGTTATCGACCTCGGCGTCATGGTGCCCAATGAGAAGACGCTGGCCGCGGTGCGCGAGCATAAGGCGGACATCGTCGGCCTCTCGGGCCTCATCACACCGTCGCTGGACGAAATGGCCGGCATGGCCAAGGAGATGGAGCGCCAGGGGCTCAATATCCCGCTGCTGATTGGCGGCGCGACCACTTCGCGCGTGCATACCGCGGTCAAGATCGCCCCCCAATACTCCGGCGATGTCATCTACGTTAAGGATGCCTCCAGGGCGGTCGGCGTGTGCGCCAAGCTTATGAGCGCCACCCAACGCGACGCTTACGTGCAAGGCATCAAAGAAGAGTACGAGAGTGTCCGCCAGCAGCGCGCCAAGCGCCAGCGCAAGCAGAAATGGCTGCGCATCGGTGCGGCACGCGCGAACCGCTATCCCATCGATTGGACCGGCTACGAGCCCCCGCAACCGGCACATCCGGGCCTGCACGTGCTGGAGATCGCGCTGGCAACGATCGAGCCCTATATCGACTGGACCCCGTTCTTCTCCGCCTGGCAGCTGCCCGGGCGCTTTCCCAAGATTCTGGATGATCCAACCGTCGGCGAGGCGGCGCGCAAGGTCTATGCGGACGCTCGGGCCATGTTGCAGCGAATCATCGAAGAAAACTGGCTGCAGGCGCGCGGGGTCTGCGGGTTGTTTCCCGCCAATGCGGTAGGCGACGATACGGAGATCTACCACGACGAATCACGCACGCGGGTCCGGCTCGTCACCCATCATCTGCGCCAGCAGACTGAAAAGCCGGGCGGGCGACCGAACATCAGCTTGGCCGATTTCGTGGCGCCGAAAGCGACGGGGCTGCCCGATTGGCTCGGAGCTTTCGCAGTTACCACCGGCATCGGCATCGAGGCGCACATTCGGCGCTTCGAGGCCGAGCACGACGATTACAGCGCCATCCTGGTCAAGGCGTTGGCCGACCGGATTGAGGAAGCCTTCGCCGAGATG
>JAKDMK010000066.1 GCA_030452365.1 Nitrococcus sp. | reverse complement strand
GTCGCAGGATCCAGCGACTAGATTCTGCGACTCCGCCTGGCGGCTCCGCGCAGAATGACAGTACGGAAAAGGTATCCTGCGCGGAAGTGGAGTGAGTAGTTACAGATTAAGTAAGTGCCATTCAGATCCCCAACTTATTTATTAGACGTCGGGCGGTGAGCCGTTCCTGGGGCCCGCGCGGCATCATGCCGAGAACGCTGCTGCCGCATAGGGCATTGGCCAGGTGGTTGGACCGTGCCTTGCGGCTACAGCAGCAGGCGGCGCAGATCTTCCAAGGCTTGTGACAAAAAGCGGATGAACCGCGCCGCCTGAGCACCGTCAATGACCCGGTGATCGTAGGATAACGATAGCGGCAGCATCAGGCGCGGCACGAACTCGCCGTCCTGCCACAGCGGCTTCATCACGGCGCGGGAGACGCCGAGTATCGCAACCTCGGGGCTATTGACAATGGGCGTGAATGCGGTGCCACCGATGCCGCCCAGGCTGGAGATGCTAAAGCAGCCGCCCTGCAGGTCGGTGGGGGAGAGCTTACCGTCGCGGGCTTTCTGAGACAGCGCTGCGAGCGCTGCGGCAAGCTCAAACAGACCCTTTTTATCCGCTTCCCTGATAACAGGAACCATCAGCCCGGCGCGCGTGTCCACGGCGACGCCGATATGGTAGTAACGCTTGAGAAAAAGCGCGTCCCCCTCGGCACTCAACGAACTGTTGAAATGGGGATACTCCTTGAGCGCGGCGACACAGGCTTTGATCATAAAGGCGAGCAGCGTCAGGCGCGCGCCGCGGCGCTCCGCCTCGTCCTTCATGGATTGACGAAACTGCTCCAGTTGCGTGATATCCGCCTCGTCGAACTGGGTGACGTGGGGAACGTTCAGCCAGCACTTGTGCAGATGCGCGCCGGAGAGCTTTTGGATGCGCGAGAGCTCGCGGCGCTCGATTTCACCGAATTGGCTGAAATCGGGAATCTCCACCCGCGGGATGCCCTCCGGCGCCTTGGCCGAATCTCCAGCCACGGTGCCACTGTCGAAGGTGCGCTTGACGAAGCCCTGAATGTTCTCCCGCGTGATTCGACCCTTGGGCCCGGTGCCTTTGACCAAATAAAGCTTCACCCCCAGCTCGCGGGCAAAACGCCGCGCCGACGGGCTTGCGTGCGCTAACCGCCGTTGCTGCGTCTGAATCGGTGCCGTGATGGGATGATCATCGCTTGCAAGATTATGCATTTGCGCCGACGGTTGCGCCGGCTGCTCGGCCTCGGGTTCCCGTTCAACCTCGGGATCAGGTTCAGGTTCAGGTTCAGCCTCGGCCTGCTCAGCGCTCGCCCGCCTCGCGGCCGGCTCGCTCACCGGTTGCTGCTGTTCCGAGCCCGCCGCCGGCGCGGTCTCTAGGGTGAGTATCGGGATTCCTTCGGAGACCTTGTCTCCGACCTTGACCAGCACATCTTTGACAATGCCGCCCTCGGGGCTTGGCACCTCCATGGTGGCTTTGTCGCTCTCGAGTGTGATCAGGGAGTCTTCCGCATTGATCCGGTCACCCGGCTTGGCCAATACCTCGATGACATCGACGTCGCCGAAGTCGCCGATGTTCGGCACCTTGATCTCCTTGACGCTTGCCACGGACACTCCTCCACTTGCGCGATTGGGCACACGAACACTTAGGGGCAGGACATCTGCCCGCCCCATAGCGGTGGGACTATACGGTAGCCGGGTTCGGTTGCTCCGGATTGATCCCGTACTGCTCGATGGCCTTGGCCACCTGCTGCTGTGGGATCTGACCCTCGTCTGCCAATGCCTTGAGCGCGGCCACGGTCACATGGTAGCGGTCCACCTCGAAGAACCCGCGCAAGTTCTCCCGCGTATCCGAGCGGCCGAAGCCGTCTGTCCCCAGCGTCACATAACGTCGCTCCACGTACGGCCGGATCTGATCGGCAAAGGTCCGCATGTAGTCCGTCGAAGCCACCGCGGGGCCTTTGCGACCTTCGAGGCAGTGGGCGACGAACGGCTTGCGGGGCGTGCCC
Organism: Nitrococcus sp.; assembly: GCA_030452365.1. GTDB lineage: Bacteria > Pseudomonadota > Gammaproteobacteria > Nitrococcales > Nitrococcaceae > Nitrococcus. The sequence goes on along the minus strand of JAKDMK010000066.1, from coordinate 7,047 downwards.
GCAAGCGGGTGAAGCCTGTTCCAGCGCTCGGCAGCGATGCCATCCCGACTCAGCTCTGTAAACGAGGTGCAGCTCCAGAGGTCGGCAGCGATATCCCAGTCGACCTTGAGCAGATCGGCGGCGGCGATGACCTCGCGGAATATCGTCCCCGAGCCCATAAGCTGTACCTTGAGCTTCGCCTCGCCGCCGTCGCGGAAGAGATACATCCCGCGCCGGATCCCCTCTTCGGCGCCTTCGGGCATGGCCGGCTGGTGGTAGTTCTCGTTCATTATGGTGATGTAGTAGAAGAGCTTCTCCTGGTGCTGGTACATTCGCTTGAGGCCATCGTGGATGATGACGGCGAGCTCATAGGCGAAGGTCGGATCATAGGCAATGCAATTCGGGATGGTCGAGGCGGCCAAGTGACTGTGGCCATCTTGGTGCTGCAAGCCCTCGCCATTGAGCGTGGTGCGCCCGGCGGTGCCGCCCAAGATGTAGCCCTTGACTTGCATGTCGCCGGCCGCCCAGAGCAAATCGCCCACGCGCTGGAAGCCGAACATGGAATAAACGGCGAAGAAGGGGATCATCTCTATGCCGTGATTGGCATACGAGGTACCCGCGGCCATCCATGAAGCGGTCGATCCGGCCTCGGTGATGCCCTCCTGGAGTATCTGGCCCTTGCGATCCTCCCGGTAGTACATGAGCTGATCGGCATCCTGCGGTTCGTAGAGCTGACCTTTCGGCGAGTAAATGGCCATCTGCCGGAATAGGCCTTCCATGCCGAAGGTGCGCGCCTCATCGGGCACGATTGGAACCAGGTAGCGTGCCAGCTTCTTGTCACGCGCGAGAATGGCCAGAATGCGGACATAGGCCATGGTCGTGGACATCTCGCGCTCGCCACTGTCCTTGAGCAGCACGTCGAAGGCCGCCAGATCCGGAATCTCCAGCGCCTTGGCCGTGACGTGGCGGGCCGGTAGGTAACCGCCCAAAGCCTGGCGGCGCTCATGCAGGTACTTGGCCTCGGGACTGTTCTCGTCCGGCTTGTAGAAGGGTGCGTCGGCGACCTGGTCATCCGGAATGGGAATATTGAAGCGGTCGCGGAATTGCCTGAGCGCCTTCTCGGCCATCTTCTTTTGTTGGTGGGTGATATTCTGGCCTTCGCCGGCCTCACCCATGCCATAGCCTTTGACCGTCTTGGCCAGGATGACGGTGGGCTGTCCCTTGTGTTTTACCGCCGCGGCATACGCCGCGTAGACCTTGTGCGGATCGTGTCCACCGCGATTGAGGCGGTAGATATCCTCGTCGGTCATGTTGGCGACCATCTCGCGCAGTTCGGCGTACTTGCCGAAAAAATGCTCGCGCGTGTAGGCCCCGCCCTTGGCCTTGCAGTTCTGATACTCGCCGTCGACGCACTCATCCATGCGCTGGCGCAGCAATCCCTTGGTGTCGCGCGCAAGCAGCGGATCCCAGTAGGAACCCCAGATGAGCTTGATCACGTTCCAACCGGCGCCGCGAAACTCGCCCTCGAGCTCCTGGATGATCTTGCCGTTGCCGCGCACCGGACCATCGAGGCGCTGCAGGTTGCAGTTGACCACAAATATGAGGTTATCGAGCTCCTCACGCGCCGCCAACCCAGTCGCACCGAGGGATTCGGGCTCGTCCATCTCGCCGTCGCCGCAGAATACCCAGACCTTGCGCCCGTCGGTGTTGGCAATGCCGCGGTTGTGCAGGTACTTCATGAAGCGCGCTTGATAGACGCCCATGATCGGGCCTAAGCCCATGGAGACCGTGGGAAACTGCCAGAAGTCGGGCATCAGCCACGGGTGGGGATAGGAGGAGAGCCCGTTGGGATGGCAATCGGCGCGGAAATTGTTGAGCTGCTCCTCGCTAATGCGGCCCTCCAGGAAAGCCCGCGCATAGACTCCGGGTGCGGAGTGACCCTGAAAAAGGATCAGATCACCGCCATGATCCTTGCTGGGAGCATGCCAGAAGTGATTGAAGCCGACGTCGTAGAGTGTCGCGCTGGAAGCGAAGCTGGCGATGTGGCCACCGATGCCCTCGCGCTCGCGGTTTGCCTTCACGACCATGGCCATGGCATTCCAGCGAATCAGCGAGCGTATGCGCCATTCCAACGCGGCATCGCCAGGCGAGCGCTCCTCCATCTGCGGCACCAGCGTATTCTGGTAAGCCGTAGTAGCTTTGAACGGGAGCTGCGTACCCCGCCGGCGCGACTCATCAACCAGCGCCTCCAGCAGGACGTGCGCGCGCTCAGGCCCTTCATACTCAAGTACGCCTTCGAGCGCCTCGATCCATTCTTGGGTCTCTTGGGGGTCGGCATCCCCCGCCATAGGGGCGGGTTTCAGTTTTGCTGCCATCTTTCACCTCGTGGGTTAATCAATCGCCAGAGTCTATTCGCGCGCCGTACTCGCAGGCGGTTGCCGCTCCAGGCCTCTAGCGCCTGAACGCGAGCCTGACGTCGCGCCCATTTTTGGGAAAGTGCAAAGGCGTTTCTTAGGTCTATAGGGTCAAATCTAGTATTAGCAATTTAACACTTTGCTCTAAGTCGCCGTGCTGCTCAATCTTCGGTCCAACCCCCCCGGATGCCGGCGCTCGCGTAGCTCGCAAGACCAAAGGCTTTGGTGATCTGCGCCAGCGTCATGGCCCCGACTCGCTGACAGAGATACATTGCCGCGGTCCGGGCCAGCCGGGCGGGGGCTTCCCTGCTCTTGTGCTTGCCCATAAAGGTCTCGGCGAGCACATCCGAATGGCTACAGTTGTCTCGATGATACCGTCGATGGAAGGGGCGGGTCATGCCTTGCGTAGCTCGGACTGATCAAGCGTCCGCCCAACCCGTCAGCACGCTACGAACAGAATCATTATCACCCAGAAAGATAAATAGTTATTACTAGACTTGACCCCACTCGGAGGCGTTATGCTTGTAACCGGCGCCGAGTGCATTCATACTCCCGTCGTCTCTGCTCGCGGCGCAAATGTCGCGCTGTGTCCCAACGGACCTGAGCAGATGCAGGGAGCCGGGCTCATAGTCCGTTGATCCCACTCGCCGTCGCGGCGTTTCCGCTCTAGGTTCTCTCCTCGACGACCCTCTCGCTTCAATAGAACGGAGCCGCCGTGATGCGGCCGTTCGCTGGAATATCATAGCTATGACGTTTGACATCCTTGGCTTATCGGCCGAACTTCTGCGCGCTGTACGCGCGCAGGGCTACGCTGTGCCTACGCCCGTACAGGCGCAGGCCATTCCGCTGATCCTCGCCGGGCGCGATCTGCTCGCCGGCGCTCAGACCGGCACCGGCAAAACCGCCGCCTTTACCTTGCCGTTGCTGCAGCGCTTGAGCGAAGCTGGATCGCGCAGACCGCCTCCACGCGCCCTCGTGCTCGCGCCCACGCGCGAACTCGCCGCGCAGGTGCAGGAGAGCGTGCGGGCTTACGGCAAGCATCTGGCGCTTAGGTCTACGGTGGTCGTCGGCGGCGTCGGGATTATGCCACAGATCAATGCGCTGCGCCGCGGCGTCGATGTGCTGGTCGCTACCCCCGGCCGCCTTCTTGATCACCTGCAGCAGAAAACCGTCGATCTCTCGCATGTCGAGATCCTTGTCCTCGACGAGGCTGACCGCATGCTCGATATGGGCTTTATCCGCGATATCCGCAAAGTCCTTGCCGCGTTGCCAAAGCAGCGCCAAAACTTGCTGTTCTCGGCAACGTTCTCCAGGGAGATTCGCGAGCTGGCCGACCAGTTGCTGCATGATCCGGCAGCGGTTGACATCGCGCCGCACGGCAGCGTCACCGAGCTCGTTACCCACAAGGTCCACCCAGTCGCCCATACGCGCAAGCGTGCGCTGCTCTCGCACCTGATCGGTCAGGGCAACTGGCGTCAGGTGCTGGTGTTCACGCGCACCAAGCACGGCGCCAACCGCTTGGCCACGCAGCTTGACCACGACGGCCTGAATGCCACCGCGATCCATAGCAGCAAGAGTCAGAGCGCGCGTACCAAAGCGCTGAAGGACTTCAAGCACGGCCAGGTGCGCGTGCTCGTGGCAACCGACATCGCCGCCCGCGGGATCGATATCGAGGCGTTGCCGCATGTGGTCAACTACGAGCTCTCGAACATAGCTGAAGACTATATACACCGCATCGGCCGCACCGGCCGGGCCGGCAGCGAAGGACAGGCTGTCTCTTTAGTGAGTAGCGACGAGCGCAAGCACCTTGCCGCCATCGAGCGCTTGCTCGGCCGCCGCCTTCCTTTCACCGTAATCGAGGGCTTCGAGCCCGAGGCCGGTAGCGAAGGCCCAAGCTCGATATCCACACGCCGCAATCGGCCACACCGCAAACCATCCCAGAACGGGTACCCAAACAGCAGTGGGCGGCCTGGCCACAATACCCGGCCGGGCAGCAGCCACCGCACTCAGGCGAAGACCAACACCAACTGAGCGGTCATCCCGCGCCGGCCCATCCCCTGCGCCGGCGCGGCGCAGCATGACTAGCCGTCTATTTCTATCATCGAGGTGGCCCGATCGCGCCGCCGCTTGTCTGCCTCCTCGCGTACCGCTTCGATTTCCTGCAGGACACTTGTCACATCGGCTGGCGTCGCGCTGCGCTCGAAACGGCCGGTCAGCTCGATCTGGGGATGGAGGGCGCCGCTTTCGTAGAGCGCCCAGATCTCCTTGCCGTAGTCGGTGCCCCCCAGCTCAGGGGCGGAGTGACTGAAATAGCTGGTCAGGTTGTCGACATCCCGCTCAAGCATCCTGCAGGCGTTGTTGTTGCCTGCCGCATCAACGGCTTGTGGCAAGTCGATAATGACCGGTCCGTCGCTGCCGACGAGCACGTTGTACTCGGAGAGGTCACCGTGGATCAAACCGGCGCAGAGCATGCGCACGATCTGCGCAATCAGCATTCCATGATAGGCGCGCGCCTGCGCCGCCGTCAGTTCCAGATCATTCAGCCTGGGGGCAACGTCTCCATGGTCATCGACGATTAGCTCCATCAGCAGGACCCCCTCGACGCAGCCATAAGGTTTTGGAACCCGCACGCCGGCGGCGCTGAGGCGGAATAGCGCGTCCACCTCGGCACTTTGCCAGGCCGCCTCCTGCTCTCTGCGCCCATAGCGAGTCCGCTTCGCCATGGCGCGCGCCCGCCGACTGTTTCTTACCTTGCGCCCCTCCTGGTATTGGGCTTGCTGATGGAAGCTGCGTTTGTCGGCGTCTTTATAGACCTTGGCGCAGCGGACCTCTCCCTCAGAGAGGACCATATAGACTGTGGCCTCCTTGCCGCTCTTGAGCGAACGGATGACTTTGTCCACGAGGCCGTCGCGAACCAGTGGTTCAATACTTCTCGGGATCCTCATTAAATCCTCGTGTTGCGTATAGGACGCATAAACGCTCTTTTCCGCGCCTGCCTGCTGCAAGCGTTTTTTTGATACGCTCGGCCTGGCGCGGCACGAAGCGGGTGGCGAACGCAGCCTCGAACTTGCCGATCAGTACCGGTATTCTCAAGTGGTGCAAGCGGATGCGATCTCGGACCTGATCGAGCAGGCGGGGGTTCTGTTCCATGACGTTTCTCCCATCCCTGGGTTCGACGTGTAACACCGAGTGTTTCACGACAATTCTTGTATGATCATACTATAGACCAATATTGGACACTGCCCTACCGGTGTCGGTATGCCCGGACCTGCGCCCCAGCGCAGTGGACTCTCGGGAGGCTCCACGCACACCCCGTCGAGAAACAGGGTGTGGAGTCCCTGTTGGGCAGATAAATGGGCTGCCCACGCTTTAACGGACACGGCGGAGCGGTTGATGTACCGGAAAATGGCTGGGTGTCCGGTATTGCTCCGCCTATGAGTTGTGCGGAGGGCGTTTTTTTAAAGCTCCCACGTGTCACATCGTTTCCGCGATGGACCCCCGGCACCAAAGCATGCTCAAGCCACTGGCTGAGCTGCGGGGCACTCCTCGGTTGTACTCGCTTTCGCGAAGGACGCGCCCTTACGTAAAGGCCATATATGAGCCTTATAGGCTTGCGCCTGCTTGGCTATTGCCCGCAGGGCGGCGATGTGCCTCATGCCCGGGCCAAGTCTTGGCCTGCTCATGCCCTTTTGCTCTGTTTGCTGACGGCCTGAGCGAATTTGCGGAAATCATCGAGGTGCTGGCAGGTGATCGCGTGGACAATCTCCCAATCGATTTCCTGATAACGATGCACCGCGATATTGCGAAATCCCACGGCGGCTTTCATGTGACGGCACAATGTTGAATCGATAAGGCCCATCCGCTCCAGGGCCGTGAATGCCTCCCCCATAGTTGCCGGAGCGGGCTCCTCGCTGTCCGCGAGAATATGGGCGGCTATGTCCACACAAACTTGTACCGCCCGCGATAGATTAAGCGTGAGTATGTCTTGCAGGTCCAGGTCCGCGCGGAGCTCGGCAGCGCTAGCAGCGCGTTTGTCTTGCAGTCGACGAATGCAGCGGCGCAACGATTCAAGCTTTTCACCAAGGATTACCGGATCCATGCTTCACGCCTTTGCCGGAGCAGGCGTTCACGGTAGGGAAGAAAATCGGCGCTATCCAAAAGCATGCGGGTGATCTGTGCTGGATAGGCGGCGCAATCGCGGCTGTACAGCACCCGCCCCCCAAGCACCGCGCTACGAACGACGGCAATGCCTGCTGTCGCTAGGTCCACAAGATCCACGGCACGGCCCGTCAAGCACGCCAAAGCTTCGATCAATTCAATACGCCGCTCGACATCCAAGGGCTGATCACAAAGAATGGCAATATCGACGTCGCTATCCTGGCCCGCTTTGCCAGTCGCGAGAGAGCCAAACAGCAGACCCAGACGAACGTCTTCTTGCGCGGCAAGATAGTCAGTTATTTGAGCAATGGCGTCAGGCTGGCGAACTTTCATTCGGTCAGTATAGCTTGCGTAGGATACTGCCGAGAATCATAAAGCGTTGCCGAGGTAGTCGGTAAACCTGCCGCAGAATCCGCTTGCGTCGCGCTGATTATTACGCTGACCTTTGGCCGCGGCAGCGCGGCTCACAATACCCAATGATCCATGAAGGTGTCCA
>JAKDMK010000348.1 GCA_030452365.1 Nitrococcus sp. | reverse complement strand
TGCGTGAGGATGGAAGGCTAGCGCAACCGGCACTCTCCGGGGAGCCCCAAACGGGGTCAGCCCCCAAACGGGGTCAGGTTCTGAGGTTTCCCCACGTTTCCGTCTGCAAGATCAGCAAGTTGCGGCCGCATCAGCTGGATAGTGGTGCGCGCATGGCGCAGTCTTCAAGGTGACTAAGCCGAAAAGGACTGCCGACCCATGCGCGCCAGCGGAGTATTGCAGAAGTGTCTGTCCGGGTCGTTGGGTACGATGCATGCCCTTCGATCGCGGGTGTTATTGCGTGCGGTCGAGGCGCTGGTCGCCGGCCGTCGCTTGACCCTGATCGATGTGGCGCGGTCTTGGCCCGGCGCGGAACGCGTGCGGGCGCCACTCAAGGCGTTCGACCGGTTGCTGAGCAATCGGCATCTGCACAGTGAACGCGAGCAGATCTACGCCGACATGGCGCGCTGGTTGTTGCGTGGCGAGCGACCGGTGATCGTGATCGACTGGTCCGATCTCAAGGAGGACAAGCGTTGGTGCCTGCTGCGTGCCGCCGTGCCGCCGTGCCGATCGGCGGCCGGACCTTGCCGGTGCTGGACATGGTGTTTCCAGGCAAGGAGCAAGGCACGCCAGCGGCCGAGAAGCGTTTCCTGCGGCGCCTCCAGACGCTCGTACCGCCGAGCGTGCGTCCGGTTCTGGTCACCGACGCCGGGTTCCGCACGCCGTGGTTTCGGGCGGTGTCGGAGATGGGTTGGTACTGGGCCGGACGATTACGGCATACCACCTTGGTCAAACCGGTCGACATCCCCAATCGCAATGAGGAATGGGTGCCGTGCCGCGCTCTGCATGTCCTGGCCAGTGCCGTGCCGCGCGACATGGGCCTGATGGACACCGTTCGCGGCGCCCCTTGGATCTGTCGACTGGTGGTCTATGCCAAGGCCGGACGAGGTCGAAAGCACCGCAATCGCCGTGATCGGACCCAGATCGCACGCAGCTCGGCCAGCAGGAAAGCGGCGGCACGCGAACGCGAGCCCTGGTTGATCGTGGCGTCGCCGGAGTTGACTGATCTCAGCGCGCGGCATCTTGTCACGCTGTACGCCCGTCGCATGCAGATCGAGCTGTCGTTCCGCGACCTCAAGTCGCACCGCTACGGCCAAGGCTTCGAAGACAGCTTGACCCGCAGCGGGTCACGTATCGAAATCCTGTTGCTGGTCAATGCGCTGGCCGCGTTCGCCAGTTGGCTTGCCGGCCTGGCCTGCGAGGCCATCGGCATTGCGCATTGGCTGTCGCCGGTACGCTCCAAACGCCGGCTCTACTCGACCTTGCGCATCGGACGCGAAGCGCTTGTCAGACAATGGCCGATGGAGCGAACTTCGCACTGGCTGGATCGCCTGCGATCACTACCCGATTGCGTACTTGCTCAGATGATAGCGCCGGGATGAAAACGTGGGGAAACCTCAGGGTCAGGTTCACTTCCTGATGACCCATGAAGCACAAGGCCCGCATCGCTGCGGGCCTTGTCATATGCGGCGACCGGAAAGCGGCAATTTCAGGCTCGAAGTGCGGAACTTGGCGGCCATGGACGAAGAAAGGGTGGGTGCCGGGCACCACGCTTACGTACACGGCAAATACAGATGAGGATGGTAAGGGCGAGGCATCGACTTTCACAGTCTTTTCGCCGGGTGGTAAAGGACCAAGTGGGGCGATCGGTAGAATAACCGTGCGCTCTGATGGAAAGGTTACTTTTACTGCTGCGCAAGCTCCTACGGGAACCAGAATCAAACCGTCCGTTACCATTGACCCCAAGCGACTCGAATGAAAGCCATGATTCGTTCTTTATTACTGGCGTGCTGTTGTATCACGATTACTATGAATTCATCATGCGCCAAAAGCCCGACTTCGACGGAAGAGCCCATCACTCGCGAGTCCATTTCCATTGAGCACGCGGGTCAATGGCGAGATTTATCGAAAGCTGAGATGAATGCAGCTTTCAGCGGTGATCCGGGAGTGGCTATGTCGATTGCAGAAGAGTTTGCAGACGCTGAGAGCCGAGAGCCTGCGATTTACTGGTATCAGATCGCTTCTGAGAATGGAAACCCCCAAGCCATGCAGGCATTAGCGATATTGTTAAGGAAATCTAACTGCAAAAGAGCGATCTTTTGGCTTGAGTCTTATATCGCGCATGGTGCGGGTGTAATCGGGGCTGAGCCTTATATTCAAGCCCAAGCATCATTGAAGAACTATCGAGCAGAGTGCGGTCACTAGGAGCGCCAGAAATGGGGTCACCATTTTGAAAAAGGTGTCAGGGACAATTTCTTGATGCCCCCAACGCGTTGGGCCAGCCCACGCGCGCCGGCAGCTACGCCACCAACGTGCGCTATCAGCCTAACGGCGCCATCGCCAGCTTCCGCTACGGCAACGGCGTGGTCCACGAGTTGCTCTCCAACTCGCGCGGCTTGCCCGAGCGCAGCCGCGACACTTACGCCGGCAGCGCCGTCCACGACTACAGCCTGGACTACGACCGCAACGGCAACGTGGCCGCGATCAGCGACGCCCGCCCGGGCCAGCCCGACAACCGCCGGATGTTCTATGACGGCCTGGACCGTCTGGTCGGGGTGATCGCGCCAATGCTGGGTGGCGACGGCGAGGCGGTGTACGTGTACGACACCCTCGACAACCTGATCGGCGCGCAGGTCGGCAGCAAGCCCTTGCTGACCTACCACTTCCAGCACAATCGCCTGACCAATGTGCGCAACGCCGCCGGCGCGACCGTGGTCGGGCTGGGCTACGACGCGCGCGGCAACGTCACCAACAAGAGCGGCGCCACCCTCGACTTCGATTACGGCAACCGGCTGCGCAGCACCACCTTGGGTGGCGCGGCCAGCCACTACGTCTACGACGGCCTGGGCCGGCGGGTGGGCGACACCACCGTTGGCGGCGCCAAGATCAGCCAGTACAGCCAGGCGGGGCAATTGCTGCACAGCAGCGACCAGCGACGCCAGCGGATCAGCAACTACGTCTATCTGGGCGGGAGCCTGGTGGCGGTCACGCAGCAGCCGACCGCCGGTGGCGCCACGACCGTCCGCTACCAGCATACTGATGCCCTCGGCAGCCCGGTGGCGGTGACCGACGCGTCCGGAGCGGTGGTTGAACGCTACCAGTACGAGCCGTATGGTGCATTGCTGGGTCAGCCCAATCCGGATGGGCCGGGGTATACCGGGCACGTCATGGATGCGGCGACCGGGCTGACGTATATGCAGCAGCGCTACTTCGATCCCAGCCTGGGACGGTTCCTGTCGGTCGATCCGGTGCCGGCAAGCCCAAGCACCGGAGCGAACTTCAATCGGTACTGGTACGCCAACAACAACCCGTACAGCTTTACTGATCCAGATGGGCGTGCGCCCAATAAGGCGGGCGTAACAGGCCCCCTACACGTCTACAACGCGCTCCAGTTGGGAGGGCTTGCGAATCTTCGAGATACTCATGGAGGAAATTCGAATAGA
>JAKDMK010000065.1 GCA_030452365.1 Nitrococcus sp. | reverse complement strand
CCAACAACTGCTTGCCCGACTGGGAGAGCGTCCGCAACGGCTATTGCTGGAGCCCGGACGGGCGATCGTCGGCAACGCCGGAGTGCTGTTGACGCGGGTGGAATACCTCAAGCACGCCAAACAGCGGAGCTTCGCCATCGTCGATGCAGCGATGAACGATTTACTGCGCCCGGCGCTATACCACGCCTGGATGGCGATCGAGGCGGTGGTGCCGCGCAAGGACGTTCCGCGCAAGCGCTATGATGTAGTAGGCCCGGTCTGTGAGAGCGCGGATTTTCTGGGCCGCGACCGCGAGCTGGCTCTCGCCCCCGGTGATCTGCTGGCCGTGCGCGGCGCCGGCGCCTATGGTTTCGTCATGAGTTCCAGCTACAACAGTAGGCCGCGCCCTGCCGAGGTGCTGGTGGATGGCGCGATGATCCACTTGGTGCGCGAGCGCGAAGCCATCGAGGCGCTCTGGGCGGGCGAGCGCATGATAGGATGGGGTCAAGTCTAGTATTATGCATTCCGCGTCCAGCTAATGGTGGTGGTGGATCATACTAATTATCGCGAATGCATAATACTAGACTTGACCCCATTTGCACGGATAAAAGATGCCGATACTGCGCTTTACCAAAATGCAGGCCTTGGGCAACGATTTTGTAGTAATCGATGCGATGAATCAGTCTGTGACACTGAACCCGGAACAAGTCCGAAGGCTCGCCAACCGCCGGATTGGCATCGGCTGTGATCAAGTATTGCTCGCCGAGCGGCCGAGCCGGCCGGATACCGATGTCCGCTATCGGGTCTTCAACGCCGATGGCGGCGAGGCCGAGCACTGCGGCAATGGGGTGCGCTGCCTAGCCCGGTTCCTGCGTGAGAAAGCGCTGAGCGAGCGGCACGAGCTGCGGGTGGAGACGCTCAATGGTCTGACCATCGTGCAGTTGTGCGACGATGGGCCAATCACGGTCAACATGGGAGCGCCGGTTCTGGAACCCGGGCGTATCCCCTTCCGAGCAACGGCGCCAGCCGTCGAATATCCCCTCGTGCTCGAGCGCGAGACCGTCACCATCGGCGCGGTATCGATGGGTAATCCCCATGCGGTGCTGCAAGTCGGCGACATCGATACTGCGCCGGTCGCTACACTCGGACCTGTAATCGTGCACCATCGTGATTTCCCGCAATGCGTCAACGCGGGATTTATGCAGATACTTGGCCGCGATCGCATCCGCCTGCGGGTCTATGAACGCGGGGCCGGCGAAACTCTGGCCTGCGGTACTGGTGCCTGCGCGGCCGTTGTCTCGGGCCGGTTGCGCGGCCTGCTGGATGCCCGGGTGAAAGTAGAACTTGCAGGCGGCGAGCTGGTGATATATTGGGATGGTGGTGATGCGCCCGTTTGGATGACCGGCCCTGCGGTCACTGTCTACGAGGGAGAGATCCAACTTTAAGGACTCGAACATCTCCCAGTTGACGGCCCCAGAGCCTAACGTTCAACGAGCGGTAGTTTTGTGCTGTGCACGATTGGCGCGCCGAGTCGGCGCGCTCAGGGCCAGGCTGGTGATCACAGCTTGCACGCTGGGGAAAACCGATTCAGCATTTGCTGGGAATGGGCTACGGCGGGCTCCGGAATAATGCGGGTGAGGTTTGGGCACAGGCGGGGGCAGAGGCGATGAGTACGCAACAATCTGAGACCGAGCGCGGCACGGAAAGCCTCGATGAGGCCTTGGTCGCCCAGTATCTGCGGGATAATCCGGATTTCTTCCTGCGCCAACGCGCCTTGCTGACTGAGCTGCGTATCCCGCACGAGGTCCGACCCGCCCGCTCTCTGATCGAATACCAGGTGCAAGTGCTGCGTGATGAGAAGCTACGCCTACACGCGCGCCTGAACGAGCTGCTGCGCATTGCCCGTAACAACGATCGGCTCGTGGAGCAACTGCATCGCCTAACGCTCGAGCTACTGGACGCCGACAGCCTGGAGACGGTGTTCGATGCCCTGCAGCAGAATCTGCAGCAGAGCTTCCATGCGCAGGCGGTTCACATCATTCTCATTACGGCGCTACCGGCACAAGCCAATGCCTCTGTGTGGAAGCCGAATGACCCCAACGCGACTCGACTTGCCAAGCTCCTGCGCGGCGATCGCCCGCTATGTGGACAGCTCAACGAGGATCAGTTGCAGCTTGCCTTCGGCGAGCTCGCCGCCACTGTCAAGTCGGCAGCGCTCATCCCGCTAGCGCACGGCATCGCCCGCGGGCTGCTCGCCATCGGCAGCCATGATCCGGAGCATTACCGGCCAGACCAGGGCACGATATTCCTGCGCCAGCTCGGCGCCATGGTGGGTCGGGCCATTCACCACCACTTGCTCGCAAGCCAAGCGTGAGCGATGGGATGCGGCTTTGGCTCGAGCGTTTCGATGCCCACTTGGACAGCGAACGACGGCTTGCCCGCCTCACCCGCCAACACTACCTCCGCGACCTGGAGGCATTGCTCCGCTACTGCAGCGATCTCAGCCTTGTCGGCTGGGAGCAGGTCAGCCCGGATCATATTCGCGGCTTCATCGCTTTGCGCCACCGCAGCGGCTTGGCGGGTCGATCCCTGCAACGCATGCTCTCCAGCATTCGCGCGCTCTATCGCTATCTGATCCGCGAAGGAGCGGCCCGGCACGATCCCGCCACCGGCGCGCGGGCACCCAAATCCGCACGGCGATTGCCCGAGGCGCTGGATGTCGATGAAATGGCCCAGCTGCTGGATGGGCCACCGGAGGCAAACCCGCTGGTGGTGCGCGACCTCGCTATGTTCGAGCTCATGTATTCCTGCGGCTTGCGCCTGGCGGAGCTCGCGGCCTTGCCGAGCAGCGCCATCTACGCCGGGCAGTCTGAGCTGCGAGTGACCGGCAAAGGCCAAAAAACGCGCGTGGTAGCGATTGGCCGCCAAGCCCGGGACGCGCTCGCGCGCTGGCTTGCGCTGCGTCCCGGGCTTGCCCGACCCGACGAGCCCGCGTTGTTCGTCGGCCGCCGCGGCCACCGATTAGCCCATCGAGCCATACAAATACGCCTGCAGCGGTTGGCCCAGCGGCAAGGATTGCGCCGCGGTGTGCATCCGCACATGCTGCGCCATTCCTTCGCTTCACATCTACTCGAGTCGAGCGGTGACCTGCGTGCCGTGCAGGAGCTTCTGGGCCATTCCCATATCGGTACGACCCAGGTCTATACGCATTTGGATTTCCAGCATCTAAGCCGAGTCTACGATGCCGCCCACCCGCGAGCCCGGCGCAAACCGCGGGCTCAAGGGTGAGTGCCTCCAAGCCCAGCGCATCCTCCATAGCGGACGAGTCAGAACCACCGCAAGGCGTACTTTGAAAATCCGGCCCGCGCCCCTATTTCGATTGCATGTAAACTAGCTGACCAATTCAGCGCTGGCTATTTGGCTCGCCGCCAGTCAAACGAGGTCCCGATCGTGAGGCAGTTCCAAGGTACAACCATACTTGCGGTCCGCCGCGATGGGCAAACAGTGGTCGGCGGCGACGGCCAGGTCACGCTGGGCGATACAGTGATGAAAGGCAATGCGCGCAAAGTTCGGCGAGTTTTCCATGACCGCGTTCTGGCCGGCTTTGCCGGAGGCACAGCGGATGCGTTCACGTTGTTCGAGCGTTTCGAGGGTCAGTTGGAGAAACACCACGGTAACCTGACTCGTGCGGCCGTCGAGATGGCCAAAGACTGGCGCTCGGATCGGGTGCTGCGGCGGTTGGAAGCCTTGCTGGTGGTGGCGGATACGGGGTCTCTGCTCATGCTCTCCGGCAACGGTGATGTGGTGGAGCCGGAGCGCGATCTGCTGGCCATCGGCTCTGGCGGGGCGTATGCCCGGGCCGCGGCCACCGCGCTGTTGGAAAACACGCCGCTTTCGGCGCGCGAGATCGTGGAGCGATCGCTTACTATCGCGGCCGACATCTGCATCTATAGCAACCATCATTTAGCCCTAGAAGAGCTGGGGGCAGGTTAGCCCCTGCTGGCTGGAGAGCGATGACCATGCCCCAGATGACTCCCCGGGAAATCGTCCAGGAGCTCGACAAATACATCATCGGCCAGGCTAAGGCCAAGCAGGCCGTCGCCATTGCGCTGCGCAACCGCTGGCGACGCATGCAGGTGCACGAGGCGCTGCGCGCCGAAATCACGCCCAAGAACATTCTAATGATCGGACCGACTGGCGTCGGCAAGACCGAGATCGCCCGCCGCCTGGCCAAGCTTGCGGGCGCGCCCTTTATCAAAATCGAGGCGACCAAATTCACCGAAGTGGGTTACGTCGGTCGCGATGTCGAGTCCATGATCCGCGACTTGGCGGATATCGCCGTTAAAATGACTCGACAACAAGAAATGGACAAAGTAACGGTCGCGGCCATCGATGCGGCTGAAGAGCGCCTCCTCGACGCCCTGCTGCCCAAAGCAAGAGGCTTTGGCGCGGAGGATGAAAGCGCAGATACCACACGGCAGAAAATGCGCAAGAAGCTGCGCGAAGGAGACCTGGACGAGCGTGAGATCGACGTGGAAGTGCGCACTGCCTCCGTCGGAATGGAGATCATGGCGCCACCCGGGATGGAGGAAATGACCGGCCAGCTCCAGAGCATGTTCCAAAACCTGACTGGAGAGCGCACCCGTACGCGCCGCCTAAAGGTTAGGAACGCCTGGCGTGTGCTCAAGGAGGAGGAGGCGGCCAAGCTGGTCAACGAAGAGGAAGTCAAGCGCAAGGCAGTCGATGCGGTGGAACAAAACGGCATTGTCTTTCTCGACGAGATCGACAAGATAGCCAAACGCGGCGAGCACGGCAGCGGCGCGGATGTCTCGCGCGAGGGCGTGCAGCGCGACCTCTTGCCATTGGTGGAAGGCTCCACCATCTCGACCAAACACGGCATCGTCAACACCAATCATATTCTGTTCATCGCCTCTGGCGCCTTTCATCTGTCCAAGCCCTCGGATCTGATCCCGGAGCTGCAGGGACGATTGCCGATTCGGGTGGAGCTTGATGCGCTCACCGTCGACGACTTCGTGCGCATCTTGACCGAACCGGATGCCTCCCTGGTGCGCCAGTATCAAGCGCTGATGGAAACCGAGGGCGTGCACCTGGAGTTCACCGAGGACGGTGTGGCGCGCATCGCGCAAGTCGCTTGGGAGGTCAACGAGCGCACTGAGAATATCGGTGCGCGGCGGCTGCATACCGTGATGGAGCGGTTATTGGAGACGGTATCCTTTGAGGCCACAGACAAGGCTGGCGAGCTCGTGCGCATTGACGAGCGTTACGTCGACGCGCATCTGGCCGATCTGGCGCGCGACCAGGACCTCAGCCGCTATATACTCTAGCCGCCACAGAATCGGCTCGCTTGCGCCGGCGCGCAACAACAGTTCCAAACCGCGGTAGGACAGGCGATGCGCAGACCTGGCAAAGCTGAAACCGGACGCATAGCAACGGATATCCGTCTGCGCCGGCGTGCCCGGACGCTCGAGGTCTGGTTCGATGATGGCAGCCGATTTGAGCTTGGCGCCGAGTACTTGCGCGTCTATTCACCTTCGGCGGAGGTACGGGGGCATGGCCCCGGTGAGCAAACGCTACAGCTCGGCAAGGAGAACGTGGCCATTACCGCCGTCGAGCCGATAGGCCGATATGCCATCAAGCTCCTCTTCGACGACGGCCATAGCACGGGGCTATACTCCTGGAATCTGCTATACGATCTGGGCACGAACAAGGGCTACTACTGGCAGGCGTATCTCGATTCATTGGAGCGGGCCGGCTACCCGCGCGATCCCGGCGGCAGCGAGGGCCAATAGCGGTGGCGAGCGAGCATCCACCAACCCGTGAGGAGACGCATTTCGGCTTCCAAAGCGTGTCGGCCGCGGAAAAGGCGCGGCGGGTTAGGCAGGTATTCGAATCCGTGGCGCAGCGCTATGACCTCATGAACGACCTGATGTCGTTCGGTTTCCATCGGCTGTGGAAACAACAAGCATTGCGGCTGGCTGGGCTGCGCCCAGGGCATCGAGTATTGGATCTGGCGGCGGGCACGGGCGATTTAAGCCGCTCGATAGCCAATGAGGTCGGGCCGGACGGATTCGTAGTAGCATGCGACATCAACCCCAGCATGCTCACCTTGGGACGGGACCGCCTGATCGATGCCGGTGTCGTCGGCAATATAGGCTATGCGATTGCCGACGCAGAGCGGCTGCCATTTCCAGATCAGAGCTTTGAGCGGGTCACCATCGGCTTTGGCTTGCGCAACGTCACACATAAGGAGCGGGCCCTGGAGGCGATGCGCCGGGTTCTGCTGCCTGCGGGCCGCGTTGTCATATTGGAGTTCTCATCACTCTACGTAACGCCGCTGCGCCCCCTCTACGATCTCTATTCCTTGCGCTTCCTGCCTGTGCTCGGGCGGCTCGTCGCCCGCGACCAGGACAGTTACCGCTATCTTGCGGAATCCATTCGCATGCATCCCGATCAAGAGAGCCTGAAGGCCATGATGGAGGCGGCGGGATTCGAAGGCTGCGATTACGTCAACCTCTGTGGCGGCTTGGTCGCCGTTCATCGCGGACACGTGTACTAGGCAACCAAGCACCTAAACACCCATGGCACTCAGTTCGCTGGCCCAACCCGCCCGGGAAACCCTGTTGCGCGCGGCCGAAACGCTCCTTAATCGCTTACTGGCCGCGGATCCGGAGTCACCGCGGCGGCTTCGAGAGCTGGCGGGATGCCGTTTGAGTGTGGAACTCACCGATATCGAACTCAATTTCTATGTCCTGTTCAGCGAGACAGGGCTTCGACTGATCCTTCCAGCTTCGGCTGCCGATGCCGCGCCGGCGGTTCGGGTACGTAGCAGCCTCACCGGTCTGCTCGCACTGGCGACGCCGGCAGGCCGACGCGGTGCGAAAATCGAATTCTCGGGGGATGTGGGGGTGGGACAGGCTGTCCGCCGACTGTTCGCCGACCTCGAGGTGGATTGGGAGGAACAGACCGCCCGCTACACCGGGGATGTGCTGGCACACCAGCTTGGCCGCGCGGTGAAAGGCTCCACGAGTTGGTTGCGGCGCTCTGGCGAATCCGTGCTGCAAACAATTGGAGAATATCTTACCGAGGAGCGTCGCGACTTACCCGCCGCGGCAGAGGTGAGCGCCTTTGTCACCGAGGTGGATAGTCTGCATCAGGAGGTGGAGCGTCTAGCGGCGCGGGTACGAAGGCTGGAGCAAGCTCTCGACGGCGGGACGGGGCGGTGAGCATTCGACCCGGGCAGGTATTGCGCCTCATCCACATCAATTTCATCCTCATCAAGCACGGGCTGGATGAGGTCATATTGGCCACCCACCTGTTCCGTCCGCTGCGGGTGTTTGGCTACCTGATGCCCTGGCGCTGGATTCCGCGACGCAGTCGCCCTAGAGGCCAGAGAATCCGCATGACGCTGGAGGATCTGGGGCCGATTTTCGTCAAGTTCGGCCAGATACTCTCCACCCGGCGCGACCTCCTGCCACAGGATATCGCCCTGGAGCTCTCCTATCTCCAGGACCGGGTGCCGTCCTTCCCCGGCGCAGTCGCCCGCGGCATCATCGAGCGCGCCTACAACCAGCCATTGCAAGCCGTGTTCGATGCCTTCGATGCCGAGCCGCTTGCCTCCGCATCCATCGCTCAAGTCCACGCCGCGCGTCTCAAAGATGGCCGCGAAGTGGTGGTAAAGGTTGTGCGCCCCGGGATCGAGCGGGTAATCGACCGCGATCTACAGTTGCTCTACACGATCGCCACCCTCGCTCAGCGCTACTGGCAGCAAGCGCGTCGGCTACATCCGGTGGACGTAGTACATGAGTTCGATAAAACCATCCACGACGAGCTGGATCTCATGCGCGAGGCCGCCAACGCCTCACAACTGCGCCGCAATTTCAAAGGCTCGAATCTTATCTACGTACCCGAGGTCTACTGGCCCGGCACCCGCAACAACGTCATGGTCATGGAGCGGATCCGGGGCATCCCCATCAGCGACGTCAAACAGCTCAAGGCCCACGGCATCAACCTCAAGGCGCTGGCCGAACGCGGCGTAGAGATCTTCTTCACCCAGGTTTTCCGCGACAGCTTCTTTCACGCCGACATGCACCCGGGAAATGTCTTCGTCGACCCCGATCGTACCGAAGAGCCGGTATACCTCGCCGTGGATTTCGGCATCATCGGCACGCTCAATCCCATTGACCACCGCTATCTGGCAGAGAATTTCCTGGCGTTCTTCAATCGCAACTACCGCCGTGTGGCCGAGCTGCACATAGAGTCTGGCTGGGTTCCCGCGGCTACCCGCGTGGACGAGTTCGAGGCGGCTATACGCACCGTCTGCGAGCCGATATTTCAGCGCTCGCTCGGCGAGATTTCGTTCGGAGCGCTGCTGCTGAGGCTTTTTCAGACCGGGCGCCGCTTCAACATGGAGATTCAGCCGCAATTGATCTTGCTGCAGAAGACATTGCTGAACATTGAAGGCATGGGACGCGAGCTCTACCCGGAGCTGGATCTGTGGACTACCGCCAAACCTTACATGGAGCGTTGGATGCGCGAGCAGCTCGGCCCTCAGGCCGTGCTGCGCAGCATTCGCCGCGAGCTGCCGAGCTGGGGCCGAGAACTACCCACCCTGCCCGGGCGGCTGGCGCGGGCACTGAATCAGATCGCCGATGGGCAGCGCCAGCTCGATGCCCTGGAGCGCGAGCTCTATGCGGTGCGTCTCGTGCTCAGGAGCAGTAGCCGACGAACGTTTATTGTCATTCTCGGCGCCGCGTTGATGGTCTCGGCGTTCCTCCTTACCGCCTTCGATGGATACGCTCCGACCCTGGTGGCTGGCGCACCCCTGCTAGGCTGGATACTGGGCGGCCTTGGCGCCGTGGCGTGGCTCCTCGCCTGGCCTCGGGATTAGGCCGACCGGGTCAAGTCTAGTATTGTGCATTCCAGGCCTCTGAGGCCTTTAGCATCATTCGTCCCACCTGCTGAATGCGCAATACTAGATTTGACCCCGTCTCAACGCGCTTAGCGATATCGACGCTGATCGGCCGGGCGCTGCAGTGGTGCTTCCACCTCCTTAGCGGCGC